>NZ_JAEQCX010000139.1:0-17173 GCF_020738035.1 Microcoleus sp. PH2017_28_MFU_U_A | reverse complement strand
GCATCTTGCCTGTTGCTGACAATTAGGAACAGGCAAGATGCCTGTTCCACTAAAGAGTGAATTTCTTGTGGAACAGGCATCTTGCCTGTTGCTGACAATACTGAGATCGATCTATTTTTAATATTTCATAGGAAAAAGAAATATGGTTGCGACTTTCGATCCCAATACTGCGATCGGCTTATCTGAGCTAAATGCGATCGCCAGACTCAAAGACGACGGCTACAACGAACTCCCCTCGGCTGAGTCGCGCAATCTGTTATCGATCGCCTGGAACACCATTCAAGATCCGATTTTTCTCTTACTCGTCGGCGGTGGTATCATTTATTGGATTTTAGGCGACTTACAAGAAGCCTTAATTCTGATAGGTTTCGTCTTGTTTATCACCGGAATTAGTCTCTACCAGGAAGGCAAAACCGAACACGCCCTAGAAGCCCTGCGCGATCTTTCCAGCCCTCGCGCCTTGGTGATTCGGGATGGGGAACGAAAACGAATTGCGGGGCGAGAAGTGGTTCGAGGCGATTTCTTAGTGCTCGCGGAGGGCGATCGCGTGTCTGCGGATGCGATCGTCCTATCTTGCTCAAATCTCTCAACCGATGAGTCGTTATTAACCGGGGAATCCCTACCGGTTCGCAAAGTTACCGCTGTGGGTAACGTGGAGATGGCGCGTCCGGGAGGCGATGAATTGCCGTTTGTGTATTCTGGCACATTGGTGGTTCAGGGACAGGGAATTGCTCAAGTTAAGGCGATCGGCGCTCAAACAGAAATGGGCAAGATTGGCAAGGCTTTGCAGAAAATCAAGCCAGAAACGACGCCTTTACAACAGGAAATGAATCGATTGGTTAGTCGTTTGTTTGGCATTGCTTTATCGCTTTGTGTGGCAATTGTTGTAATCTATGGATTCACTACAGGAGATTGGCTTAAAGGAGTGCTCGCCGGCATTACCTTAGCGATGGCAATTTTGCCGAATGAATTTCCGGTAGTTGTGACAATCTTCTTAGCCTTGGGAGCTTGGCGGATTTCTCAGAATCATGTCTTAGCACGTCGCGCCTCGGCCGTTGAAACCGTAGGTTCCGCAACTGTTTTGTGCGTGGATAAAACCGGGACATTGACTCAGAATCAGATGGCTGTGCAGCAGTTGTTAGCCTACAACCAGGCAGAAAACCCTCAGCCTTACGATTTGGGATTACATTCATCAGAAGCACTCCCAGAAGCAGTTCATCAATTAGTTGAGTTCTGTATTCTGGCAAGCCAAAGAGATCCATTCGATCCAATGGAAAAAGCATTTAAGCAATTGGGCGATCGCTATTTGGCGGATACCGAACATTTGCACGGCGATTGGAAACTGTTGCGAGAATATCCGCTGTCACCGCATTTATTGGCAATGTCTCACGTTTGGGAGTCAGCAGATCGCAAGTTGTATGAAGTTGCGGCAAAAGGAGCACCGGAGGCGATCGCGGATCTCTGCCATTTCACGCCCCAACAGCAGCAAATGATGGCAGCGCAAGTTAGTCAAATGGCAAGTCAAGGATTGCGGGTATTAGGTGTTGCCAAAGCCTCACTTGTTGGTGCGCCGCCGCCATTTTTGCCACCTCACCCGTCGCTGAATATCGATCGTTTACCGGAAAAACAACATGACTTTCCGTTTGAATTTATCGGATTAGTGGGACTGTCCGATCCAGTACGTCCAACCGTTAAGGCGGCGATTCAAGAATGTTATAGCGCTGGAATTCGAGTCGTAATGATTACCGGTGATTATCCAGAAACTGCTCAAAGTATTGCCCGTCAAGTTGGATTGATGCAGATGGGAGCCATTGTCACCGGAGCAGAATTAGATGGCATGAGCGATGCTGAATTAGAGCAGCGGATTCAAAGTACAAATATCTTTGCACGAGCCGTTCCCGAACACAAGTTGCGGTTAGTTAATGCTTTGAAATCCAAGGGTGAAGTTGTGGCAATGACGGGAGATGGCGTGAATGATGCTCCTGCTCTCAAAGCTGCCCAAATTGGGATTGCGATGGGTGAGCGAGGCACGGATGTGGCTCGTGAATCTGCGGCTTTGGTGTTATTAGATGATGATTTTTCGTCGATCGTCCAAGCAGTCAAACTGGGGCGCAGAATTTTTGACAATCTCCGCAAAGCCATGTCATATCTGATTGCGATTCATATCCCGATCGCCGGAATGTCTTTGATTCCAGTATTGTTTAAGTTACCGTTAGTATTGCTTCCGGTTCATGTGGCATTTTTACATTTAATTATCGATCCAGCTTGCTCGATCGTCTTAGAAGCCGAACCCGCAGAAGCAACGGTGATGCAGCGCCCTCCCCGCAACCCCAAAGAACCTTTATTTGGCAAGAAAACGCTCTCGTTGGCTGTGTTGCAAGGGGGCGGAATTTTGGCGATCGTGCTGGCGATTTTTGCGATCGCCCTATATCGCAGACAAGGCGAATTTGATGCCCGTGCGTTAACGTTTACGACGTTAATTTTGGCAAATTTAGGACTAATTTTGAGCGAAGGTTCAACCTCGCACCTCAGCTTTAAAATACTGAAATCCCCAAATCCTGCGCTGTGGTGGGTGCTTGGTGGGGGACTGTTGTTCCTTGGGCTGGTGCTGTATGTCCCATTTTTGCGTCATTTGTTTAGCTTTTCTCTGCTACGTGCGATCGATCTTGCGATCTGCTTGGGCGGTGGATTGATTAGCTTGCTTTGGTTTGAACTGTTGAAACAAACTACAAAAGTCAGGCCATAGTCAGAGACGGGAAAACATTAGTTCTAGCAGCAAAGGTTGCTTGTGTAAAATTTAAAAATCAGGTATCAAATAATCAATCCACAGCCCGTATTTGGGAGAAATCAGGACACGGCAGTGCCGTTTCCCTACAATTATCTGGCGTAGGGAAACGGCACTGCCGTATCCTCGCTTGTCATTCCGGCGCAGCCGGAATTGACAACCGTTCTGATGCGCCAAAACACATCTCTATAGTGATAAATTAGCGATATATTTATTTTACAAAAACCTCAGATTTCCTTCACATTTTAAAGCTAGTATTGAAAATAATAACTCAGCAGCATCAAATCATTAAAGAGTTGTTTCAGTCTTTCACCAGTAGATGAGGTCACTAACAACAAAGACTTTTGTGGCCCAATGGCAATTGAATAACACTATCGACAAGTCCGATAAACTCAACTAGAGGAATCACCATGAGTACGACAATTGACAACTTCACCAAACAACTCCACGACAATTTAGAAGCGATTGAAGACCGGGCAAAATTGCTGAAGGAAAGCGTTCAATCTGCAACGAAAAATACTGAGGCTGAGCTGCAATCGAAACTCGACGAAATGAAGACAAATCTAGAAGCTAAGAAACAAGAATTTGATCGGTATCGGGCAAAGCTCCAAACTCAATTCGAGGAAACAGAATCTGAGGTGAAGTCGAACGTCGAGGAATGGAAGACGAGTCGCGAAGTCAAGAAACTCGAACATCGGGCGGATAAAGCTGAAGACTATGCGAATACAGCGATTTTATTCGCAATGGCGACGATGGAAGAAGCCGAAGCAGCTACCTTGAAAGCGATTTGCACGAGATTAGATGCCACAACTGCTGCGGGAACTACTAAGTAAGGAGGAGACGGCAATGCCGTTTCCCTACGCCGATTAATTGTAGGAAGAGGAGACGGCAATGCCGTTTCCCTACGCTGATTAATTGTAGGAAGAGATGGCAGTGCCGTTTCCCTACGCTGATTAATTGTAGGAAGAGGAGACGGCAGTGCCGTTTCCCTACGCTGATTAATTGTAGGAAGAGGAGACGGCAATGCCGTGTCCCTACGCAGATTAATTGTAGGAGGAGATGGCAGTGCCGTTTCTCTACGCCGATTAATTGTAGGAGGAGACGGCAGTGCCGTTTCCCTACGCCGATTAATTGTAGGAAGAGGAGACGGCAGTGCCGTTTCCCTACGCAGATTAATTGTAGGAAGAGGAGACGGCAATGCCGTGTCCCTACGCCGATTAATTGTAGGAGGAGATGGCAGTGCCGTTTCTCTACGCCGATTAATTGTAGGAAGAGGAGACGGCAGTGCCGTTTCCCTACGCAGATTAATTGTAGGGACACGGCACTGCCGTGTCCTGACTTTCGCTTTTCAAATGCGCCAAATTTGACCTAATTTAGAATGGATGCTTATGAGCGGAATAATGGCAATTATTCCGCTGTTTTTGTTTGTCATAAAATCCTCTTAAAATATTCAAAAGGTATAGATTAGGCTTGAAAATTTGTGTGAATATTCAATCAAAAGGTAGAGATTATATTGGGAAATTTTTGTTAAAGTTTCAGTGAACGGCGAAAGAAACCAAAGCTGAGATTCAATCGAAACTCGACGAGGTGAAATCGAACGTTAAAAGATAAAAAGCAAATCAAAAATCAAAAATTTTGTCCGTCATGCGGACAAATAACAAAGGAAACAAACTCATGTCATACACACATACAATTGTTGGTCATTTCCCCTCCCATTCAGAAGCTGAAAGAGTTGTATTGGAGCTGCAAAAAAAAGGCTTCGATATGCAAAAGCTCTCGATAATTGGCAAAGACTACCACACAACTGAACACGTGCGCGGATTTCTCACCTGGAAAGATACAGCCAAAGCTGGAGCCGCAGGTGGTGGTTATTGGGGTAGCTTCGTCGGAGGTTTATTTGGCATTTTAGCCGGGGCTGGAGTGCTGTTTATTCCGGGAATGGCTCCTATAGTCGTTGCTGGCCCCATTGCGGGGGTGTTGGCGGGTTGGTTGGAAGGAACGGTTGTTGGTGGCGTTGGTACCGCTGCTGTAGGAGGATTGGCTGGTGCCTTGGGAGGCTTAGGAATCCCGAAGCATGAGGTGGTGAAGTATGACACTCAAATCCAAGCAGGCGAGTTTATTATCCTGGTGACAGGTAGCAATCACGATGTCAGTCAGGCGAAGCAAATGCTAGACAGAATTAGTCAGGAAATGAGTATGTCGATCGCAGTCTAAGGCTTTCAACTAACAACAATAGGGGAGTATTCCACTCCCAAGAGTCCGTCAGGTTGATGAGAGGGTCGGCACGGGGGCACGACCCTACAAAAACCTCGTTTTCCTGAGAATAAAACAGCCCTCTCATGCTCAATTGCTTTTTACTACTCTTTTACAGGAATCATGATGGTGAATAAAATGGAAATGACCAACAAGATTGAAATCAACAAATCTGTGCCCCGCGAGCGATGGGGTGAATTTTTCGATCAGTTTACCGATGGCAATCGCGGACGGCGTATTTCGATCGAAATCATCGGTTCAGAAGTCGGTGATGCAGAACTGATTAAGAATTCACCGCTTCATGCGATGGTTTACGATCGCCCTGGAAAAGGAGATGATTTGGTGATTGAAGTTGGTAAAGATGAGGTGACTTACGCTCACACGATCGATTCACCAACTGAAGTTTTAACGGGACAAAACTCACTCGGTGTGATGGTAGCGCTTCGGATTAGTGACGCTGCTGGGACACAAACATTGATCGAATTACAAGTTAGTTGAGCTGGTTGGATAATTCTGAGTTCAACAGGACTTACCCAAACAGTCAACTTTTACAGGTTAGGAGCAAATTATGACAGATATCATGAGCCGCGAAATTCACCTAGTCTCCCGCCCCAACGGGATGCCAACCGCAGCTAATTTTGCGATCGCCCAAACCGAAATAAAGCCACTTCAAGACGGACAAGTGCTCGTTCGCAATCGCTATATATCAGTCGATCCGTATATGCGCGGACGCATGAACGAGAGCAAATCCTATGTTCCGTCCTTCGAGTTAGGTAAAGTTCTACAAGGCGGCGCAGTCGGCGAAGTCATCGAATCGCGTGCCCCAGAATTCAAGCCTGGTGATGCCGTCACTTCCAACTTTGGCTGGCGGGAATACTTCACCGCAGCGCCCAAAGAGTTGCATCCTGTCAGCAGCGAAATTCAACCGCTATCGGTTTATCTCGGTGCGATCGGTATGACGGGGATGACGGCTTGGGCTGGATTGAATTTGGTAGATGTTAAAGCAGGCGATGTGATTTTTATTTCGGGTGCTGCGGGCGCGGTGGGAAGTGTGGCGGGACAACTGGCAAAATTGCGCGGATGTCAGGTTATCGGCTCAGCAGGTTCAGCGGAAAAAGTCAAGTTTCTGCTAGAAGAATGCGGATTCGATCGCGCTTTCAATTACAATTCTGGCCCAGTCCTCGAACAATTGAACCAAGCGGCACCGGACGGAATTGATGTTTATTTCGATAATGTAGGAGGCGAAACCCTGCAAGCGGCGCTCTCAGCCCTGCGGGTGCACGGCCGGATTATCGCTTGCGGTAGTATTTCTGGTTACAACAAGCCGCAGCCGGGCCCGAATAATCTGTTTAATATGATTGGCAAAATGGTGGTAAAGTTGGATTAGGGTGCGATCGATTAATTTAACCCAAGTTGTAGAGAATTGTTTGACGTTATTTGGTTTAACAAAGTATGGATCTCAAACTATCAGGAAAGATTGCATTGGTCAGTGGTTCAACGGGTGGAATTGGACTGGCAATTGTTACCACACTTGCCGAAGAAGGAGCGACGGTCATTGTCAATGGCAGAACGCAAGAGCGCGTAAATAATGCGATCGATCGCATTCAGCAAAGTGTGCCGAATGCCAAACTTCAAGGAATTGCTGCCGATTTGGGAACGCCAGCCGGAGTTGAATTGCTACTTCAAAAAGTACCAGAAGTCAATATTTTGGTGAATAACTTAGGAATTTATGGCTCCAAGGCCTTTGAAGATATCTCCGATGAAGAGTGGATGAACATTCTGGAAGTGAATGTGATGAGCGGTGTGCGGCTCTCGCGCCATTATTTGCCGCTGATGCTGAAGCAAGATTGGGGACGGATTATTTTCATCTCTAGTGAATCTGCTTTGAATATTCCCGCCGAAATGATTCATTATGGCGTGACTAAAACTGCACAATTGGCGTTGAGTCGCGGTTTGGCGGAAACAACCGTGGGCAGTCATGTAACTGTAAACACGGTATTGCCGGGGCCAACTCGCTCTGAAGGGGTGGAAGACTTTATCCAGGGATTATCGAAGGATCAAAATATTTCGATCGAACAAGTTGAGAAAGAGTTTTTTACTAAGATGCGTCCATCTTCCCTAATTCAGCGATTTGCTTCAACGTCTGAAGTTGCTGCGTTAGTTGCGTTTGTTGCCAGTCCCTTAGCTTCTGCGATTAATGGGGCTGCCCTACGAGTTGAGGGTGGAGTAGTGCGATCGATTGTGTAGCGAAGTTTTTACCTTGATGTGCTTGGAAAATCTCTCACTCCCTACATTTCCGAACAGAATGCTTTCGTTCAAACAAAAATAAGGAGCGTTACATTTCATTAACTCACCCTAAAGCGATCGCTATTCCTGTGAGTCGTGATTTTTAGGCGATCGCACTTAACCTACAAGATCAGCGATCGCGCCCTTTACTCACAGAATACCAGACCGAACCACACTACAGCGTCATGCAGATATGATTGAACGTGGTAGTGTCGAAGGAATTGCGGAGGAGTTGGACTACAAAAATGTGAAGGAGCGGTATCTTGCTGCGGTGAAGGCGATCGGTCAAGCTTAATCAATCTGCGATCCCACTTAACCGACAAGAGCAGCGATCACATTAATGAACATCCCAAAAATCAGATAATTACAAATTCATCATGTTTAAAAGTAAAAAGGCGCGTTGAGTAACGCACCTACAGCGATGGCGATCGCACTGTGCCTGAGACAACGCGATCGCCAATTAGCTTAAGGTAATATGAGGATCGCCATTATTCCTGTAGGATCAATCTCAACTAAGAGCGATCGCACTATTTTTTGATTATGTAAAATGTTTGGTTAGGCTTTATTTTAGGCTCAACGCTAATACCAATATTTGTTTTTTCTATAACTGCCAGTTCTGGATATGATTGATCATCTAATCGAATGGTCAAAATAGGTTTTTTATAAAATCTTCCTTCTTTAGTTTCAATAATTAGCATATCTTTAACTTTTATCGTATAATTTTCAATCTCAAATGCTAATATTTTATCATTAAAAATTTTAATCACCTTTTCTATTTTTTGAAAAGTATGTATTGATTCTTGTTTGATAAATTGTTCAAATAATGCTTTAAAAATAGCTTGACAATATTTTTCTAAAAATTGAATATAAGGTTCTAATTCAGATATGCTTTTGATATCCTCTACGTTTTCTGAACCGTGAGCAATTTGGTTTCGTCTTTCAACTAAATCATTGATTTTATTGTACAAAATATCTTTTCCTATTGTGGAAATTCTTTCTGGTGTTAAACCGATCTCATTATTAAGTTCTTCATTCTTCAGTAATTCATCGTTTAAATCTAAACTTAACTTATTGAATATTTCTACAATTTTATTATGTTTTAAATTACCTGATAAAAGAACAAACGCTTCTGTGTTAATTTGATAGTTGCTAGGATTAACAATACATTCATTTAACTTCTTTAATACCTCCTCTTTTGTAAGATGCTGATATTTAGCACTTTCTCTGGTTGCAATAGTATTTATCAATTTTAAAGACAGTTCAAAATGATTAATTCTAATCTTTTCATCCACTTGATTATATTCAGGTACTACTTTAGAGAGGGAATCAAGATATTCTTTAATCCAGATTTCTACATATTTTTCTAGCAGTCCATAAAGTGAAATAATAGAAGCTTTATATTCAAATATTCGTTTATCTGTTCTAAAACCCCTATCATGCTCTTTTAGTCTATTAAGTAATTCCTTGATTTGTCCATTGTCAGTGTCTATAATGGCATAAGCTGTTAAATCATTTACATATTGAATGTGTTTTAAATATTCTTTAATTTGATTTAATTCTCTTTTGAAGTTTTCCAATGATTGTATATTCATAATTTCTACTAAAGTTTATTTAATATAGGTTTGTAGAAATTTTTGAAAATACTGAATGCGTGCTTCTACATCTTTTTTGTTATTATAGCTACCATCAAAAAGATGTTTACTTTTTTCCTGTTGTATAAATGGTGATTTTCTACCGGAATATAAACTCTTCTCTATAGTCCCTTTGTGTTTAAGAAAAATTTCTTTGTGAGAAATATTATTTGCAAATACCTGCATTATTGGATCATAAATAGTTTTTAATGGCGTTTTTCTGTTACGCCCTTCATATGGAGGGATGAAAGCTGAATTTCCTAATATTTGATAAATTAAGTAAATAGTCTCATTAAAAATATTTTCAAGTTTATTCATTGTTTCATCAGGATAACTATTTGCTTGTTTTAAATACTCATCTAAAAATTTATCTACTGGGGATTTTAACTTATCTATATGACGATAAGCAAAGAACCGCAAAACTAATTCAACATCCTCCATTTTGCGATAAGACTCACTTTCAAGTAATTTTTTTTCTCCTTGACTTTCTAAAGGTAAATTCCACATTTTACGAAAATATTCATTTTGAGAAAGTTTTATACATAATTGGTTGAATTTACCATTTTGTAAAGCATTTCTTGTTTCTTGTGCAGTTAGCTTCTCTCCTCCACTATTCAATCTTTCAAAAACTATCTGTTTGAGATATTCAGCTTCTTCTTTACTTTTAGCTGTTTCTTGCAATAAAATAATAGAAGACAAATATCGTCTATCTATACCTCTTCTAACTTGCTCAGGTAAATTTTGATAATTTCGCCCATTAAGTTCCTGCCAATACTCTAATCCTTCTAGATCAAATTTTCCTTTATAAAAATCATATATAGCTGTCAGTCTTTGTTGTCCGTCCATTACTTCATAAATAGAGTATTCTATTTCATACAGAAAGATAGGTGGAATTGGTACATTCATTATGAATGATTCTATCAAACGAGATTTTCGAGCATTGTCCCACCTTTTTCTACGTTGGTATTCAGGATTGAGGATATATTTTGCACTGTCAAGCATAGCTTTTATACTATCAAGTGGATAACGAGCTTGTTCTGTTACAATTCTTATCTCTCCCTTTTTGTATTTTTCGTTAATTTCATCATCTGGCGGAAAGTTGTGAGTTGTATCTGGTCTATTTTGAGAAATAAATGTTTCACCTGAAATTAAATGGCTATTTGTAATCATATTTATTCTTCCTTGTTAATTATGAGATCAATGAGTGCGCGACAACTAGCGGCTTGGGTTAAGTGCGATTATTATGGGTTGCTATGCCCACTTTTTTTGATGAAGCGAGATCACCGCTCTTTTGGGTCGGCTTAATAAAATTACTCCAAATAGCAGTTTAGTGCGATCGCCGATCTTTTAGGGGCATTATAACTGTGTTTTTGGCTAACTGTCAAGTTACTGCGATCGCTTTCTCCGATGAAGGACGATCGCCTCAATTATCTATCTGCTAGAGGTTTTGCTGTATGCGATCGCTATTCCTGTGAGTCGTGAGTTCTAGGCGATTGCCTCAATTATCTATCTGCTAAAGGGTTTGCGGTGAGCGATCGCTATTCCTGTGAGTCGTGAGTTCTAGGCGATCGCCTCAATTATCTATCTGTTAAAGGGTTTGCTGTAGGCTATCGCTATTCTTGTGAGTCGTGATTTTTAGGCGATCGCTCAAACCCAGTAAATTTATCCTAGTTTGATAATTTATCCGCATTCTAATCACTATCTTGCTCTATTCGTGTGTATTATACCACAGCAAGGTTTTAATGTCAAAGATGCGAGGGTATCCTTTAACTCCAAGGGTGAACCCATCTACTTAACAGCTAGCAGCGATCGCGGCACGAATATTCAAGGACTTTTGCAGGCGAAGGCAATACTTGAAAGTAATCAGTAAAGATTGCTGGTGATGGAGCAATTTATGGAACCAGGGGCGATGTTCCGCTACTACTCCTTGCCGATCGCGCTGCCATCTTTCCTGGACACAGTTTGACACACCTGCTATTTTTCAAAGCCAAGATTTGGAATTTTTGCGCTTTCAATCCTGTTTTCCTATTATATTAAATAGGTGAGCAATTTTGTATGAAAAAAGTAATGCAACGATTTAATCTAACTATACTCAAACAATTCTGGGCGATCGCCAAATCTTACTGGTCAAGCGACGAAAAATGGCGCGCGCGCGGCTTATTGCTATTAGTGATCCTGTTGTCCCTTGGCTACACAGGACTAAGTGTACTGCTCAACAACAAGCGAGGCGAGCTAATTTCGGCATTATCGGCTCACGATGAAGCTAGATTTTGGCAAACAATTCTAATTTTTGCCGGGACATTAGTTATTTATGCACCATTATATGCAGGCTATGATTATTTGCGCGATCGCCTGGGCTTGGAGTGGCGGCGATGGTTGACTAACTATTTTGTCGATCGCTATTTCCAGAATCGGGCATTTTATAATCTAAATCATGCCGATGCTGACATTGATAATCCCGATCAGCGGATTGCTGAAGATGTCAAAAATTTTACCCAAGAATCGTTAAAACTACTGCTGGCGGTAGTTGATTCTTTGTTGGCTGTGGCGGCGTTTAGTGGCGTGCTCTGGGGCATTTCTAAGCCATTAATCTTGTTTTTGGTACTCTACGCGCTGGTTGGTACTTTGGCGACTGTTGGGGTATTTGGGAAGCCCTTGATGCGACTCAATTTTGGGCAGCTTAAAAAAGAGGCCGATTTTCGGTTTAGTTTAGTGCGGGTGCGGGAAAATGCTGAGGCGATCGCCTTTTATCAGGGAGAACCGCGTGAGTCCGCTCAAGTCAAAGGCAGATTTGTCGAAGCTTTCGACAACTTCAAGCGCTTAATTTTTTGGGAGTTGAATCTGAATATCCTGACTAACGCCTATGAATTTATTCCCTTCATTTTGCCAGCAATTGTAGTCGCGCCCGGCATTTTTGCGGGTGACTTAGAAGTTGGTAAAGTTACTGAGGCGCAAGGAGCTTTCATTCGAGTCTTTTTCTCGCTCAATCTAATTGTGGCACGCTTTCAATCCCTTGCTACTTTTGGCGCGGGTGTCGAGCGTTTATACACCTTTTTAGAGTGTTTGGAAACTGATCGCTCAACTTCCCAGGAGTCTGAGGACGCCCTGGAAACAAGTATCAAAACTGAAATTGCCGATCGACTGGCGATCGAAAACATGACCCTTCAAACACCGAACCGTCAACGGACTTTGGTGGAGGATCTATCGGTGAAACTCTCTACTGGCGAGGGTTTGCTGGTGAGAGGGCCTAGCGGTTGCGGGAAAAGTTCTTTGTTAAGGGCGATCGTTGGACTGTGGGATGCAGGAAGTGGCACAATTTCGCGGCCTACCCTGGATAAAATGTTGTTTTTGTCGCAGCGTCCTTACATGATTTTAGGGACGTTACGAGATCAAATGCTGTATCCAAATATGGATTCGGAAGTTGAAGATTCGCAGTTGAGGCAAATTTTGATGCAGGTAAATTTACCCGATTTAGAGCAAACGCATGGAGGATTTAACACTGAACAAAACTGGGCGGAGCTTCTATCTTTGGGAGAACAACAGCGCCTTATTTTTGCACATCTTCTGCTCAACAAACCTAGCTACGCCATTTTAGATGAGGCTACTAGCGCCCTCGATCCTGATAATGAAAAACATTTATACCAACAGTTACAAGCCTCTGGTATGACATTTTTGAGCATTGGACATCGAGAAAGTTTGAGTAATTATCACGAGTCTATTTTGGATTTGACCGCAGATCATACCTGGTCTTTAACAGATTCTGAAACTATATCTATCGAAATAGAAACGGAGGATACGGCAGTGCCGTTTCCCTACCCCAATTAATTGTAGGGAAACGGCACTGCCGTCTCCTGATTCTTGATTGGTTGTGCTTAATCTATTCCTATTGACAGAGATTACACTTAAAAATTTGAAGTCAAATATCTGTACTGCGATCTGGGTATTTTTCAACTTTGTGATTTTCTATATGCTGTATGCCGCGATCGCCAATAAACTCGATGTCTGGCTCTGGATTGGTTATGGATTTGTATCTCTAGAAGCTATAATTTTACTAACCTTTCGATTCGTCTGCCCATTAACTCTGATTGCACGGAAGTATTCAAATTCAACAAAGGAAAATTTTGCGATTTATTTTCCTAATTGGCTATCAAAGTATACGTTTTCAATATATACGACTATTTATTTGTACGATCGTTCTTATCATCACCATCTATCAACTTCTAAATCAACAAACATAGGTAAGTATCATGTGGATTAAGTGGATGGCAATTGTTGGTGTTTTAATCGTAGTCAGCTTGGGAATTGCTGCGATCTATGGTAGCTATCGCTGGCAGTCAAACACCGATCGCCTACGAGCCAAATTAATAAATGGACAACGGACAATTAAGTCCCAAATCTATGACCAAAAAGAGATCGAAGGCTTGCCAGAACCCGTGCAGCGATTCTTTCAGACAGTAATTAAGGACGGACAAGCGATCGTCTCTGCGGTCAAACTCTCTCAGCAGGGACTGTTCAATCTGAGTGAAACTGAAGATAAGTGGAGTCCGTTTACAGCCACTCAATTTGTGACGACTCAACGTCGGGGTTTTGATTGGGATGCACGCATCCAGATGACTCCTGGAGTTAATGCCTTTGTTCATGATACCTATCTGTTAGGAGAAGGCAGTTTATACGCATCATTAATCGGTCTTTTTACCATTGCGGATGTGCACGGTACGCCTGAAAACAATCAAGGTGAATTATTGCGGTTCTTGGCTGAGACTCCTTGGTATCCGACTGCACTATTGCCCAGTCAAGGTGTGCGCTGGGAGGCGATTAATGACACCTCTGCTCGCGCTACTTTGACGGATGGCGAGACAACTGTCTCCCTTGTATTTCAGTTTAATGCCGAAGGTGCGATCGCCACTATGCGGGCTGAGGCTCGTTATCGCGACAAGCTAACTGCGATGCCTTGGTGCGGGAGATTTGGGGAATATTCAGTTCGCAATGGGATGCTGATTCCTTTAGAAGGCGAGGTGGGATGGGAATATCCAGAAGGCATTCGGCTCTATTTTAAAGGAAGAATTACAGAGATTGAGTATGAGTTTGCATCGTGAGGGATGGCAAATTTAAAACGGGTGCATCTGGTGCTTTTCAAATATATTCGTAGGGGCGGTGCGAACAGTCTCTGAAGGGGTTTGGCGTTAAGTTGACACCAATGACCACTGCCGTGTCCATACACCTGAAATTAGGGCTGTCAAAGCTATAGTAAAACCTTTAAACAAATCAGGTATAAAATCATGAATCCACAGTCCATATTTTGGAGCTTGTCCACGGAGCAGGTGCTTCAGCAGACGCACTCTACAGCCACAGGATTAAGCCGTGCTGATGCAAAACAACGCCTAAGCCAGTACGGCGCAAACAGCCTCAAACAAACACACAAATCGAGCGCATTCGTGCTGTTGCTCAATCAGTTCAAGAGTCCGATTATCGTGATTCTGATTTTCGCGGCAGTGCTCTCGATTTTTCTGAAAGATGCGCTAGATGCCATCATCATTTTGGCGATCGTCCTAATCAGCGGACTATTAGGATTTTGGCAAGAGCGAGGAGCATCTAACGCCGTCGAAAAACTATTAGCATTAGTGCAAGTTAAAGCAACTGTGTTGAGGGATAATCAATCTCAAGAAATCCCCAATGAAGAAGTAGTTCCCGGCGATATTGTGGTGCTTTGTGCAGGTAAAAATATTCCCGGCGACTGTCTAGTTTTAGAGTCAAAAGATTTATCGGTGAATGAAGCAGCACTCACAGGAGAAACCTATCCGGTTGACAAATTTAATGGTGTATTGCCCGCTGAAACTGGACTAAATCAACGCACCAATTCCCTTTATATGGGAGCCAATGTGATTAGTGGAACGGGGAAAGCAGTAGTTGTTCATACTGGAAAAGATACTGAATTCGGCAAAGTATCGGAACGCTTGAAACTGAGGGCTCCTGAAACAGAATTTGAACATGGGTTGAGCAAATTCGGCTACTTTTTGATGGAAGTAACGCTCGTTTTGGTGGCTCTAATTTTTGCAGCCAACGTCTACCTGCATCGCCCTGTGCTCGAATCCTTTATGTTTTCTCTGGCGCTGGCGGTGGGTTTGACCCCTCAACTGCTACCCGCGATCGTCAGTGTTAACCTGGCGCGCGGTGCTCAGACAATGGCGAAAAAGCGGGTGATTGTGAAGCGCTTACCCGCGATCGAGAATTTTGGCAGTATGAATGTGTTTTGCACCGATAAGACGGGTACGCTGACGGAAGGAGAGGTGAAAATTCACTCTGCGGTTGATGTGGAGGGGGAAAATAGCGATCGGGTTTTACTTTACGCTTATTTGAATGCCGCATCTGAGTCTGGTTATGTGAATCCGATCGACAAAGCGATTCGCGAATACAAAACATTCGACATTTCGGGCTATCAAAAGCTCGATGAAGTTCCCTATGACTTTAACCGCAAACGTCTCAGCATTCTGTTCAAAAAAGACAGCACGCATTTGATTATTACCAAAGGTGCACTGAAAAATATTTTGGATGTTTGCTCAACCGTTGAAACTGCTGAATGGAAAACGATCGACATTGCGGATCGGCGACAAAAACTCCACCAACAAGCGGAAGATTTGGGCAGTAAAGGATTCAGAGCCTTGGGTGTGGCTTATCGGGATTGTGAGCAAGATTCCTTCACCAAAGATGATGAAACAAACATGACATTTCTGGGCTACCTTGCGCTCTTCGATCCGCCAAAACCTGGCATCGCTGATACTCTAAAAGAGTTGCAATTACTGGGAATCACTCCGAAAATGATTACTGGAGATAGCAAGGCAGTTGCTATCAGTATTATTCAGCAGGTAGGACTGCGTGAATCAAAAGCTTTGACTGGATCTGAGCTAGAAAAAATCAGTGATGAAGCCTTGATGCACCTAGTACAAAATACCAATGTTTTTGCTGAGGTAGAACCAAATCAAAAAGAGCGGATTATCATCGCCCTTAAAAAAGCAGGGAATGTCGTGGGATATCTGGGAGATGGCATTAACGATGCTTCTGCGCTTCATGCCGCTGATGTTGGTATCTCAGTCGAAAGTGCCGTGGATGTTGCCAAGGAAGCTGCTGACATTGTGTTGATGGAAAAGGATTTGAATGTCCTGATCGAAGGTGTTAAGGAAGGACGGATTACATTTGCCAACACTTTAAAATATGTCTTTATGGCAACTAGCGCTAATTTTGGTAATATGTTTAGCATGGCGGGAATTTCTCTGTTTCTGCCCTTTTTGCCTCTGCTTCCGAGTCAGATTTTGCTGACGAACTTATTAACTGATTTCCCAGAATTGACCATTGCAACCGATCGCGTAGACAAAGATTTAGTCAACAAACCGCGCCGGATGGACATCAAGTTTATCCGCAACTTCATGGTCGTGTTTGGTTTGCTAAGTTCCATATTTGATTACCTGACGTTTGGGGCGCTGCTGTTGCTGCTACACGCTCAACCACAACAGTTTAGAACCGGCTGGTTTTTGGAGTCTGTCATCTCTGCTTCGATGGTTGTGCTGGTTGTTCGTACCCGCAAATCTATTTTTGACAGTAAACCCGGAAAATACTTGTTGATGGCGACGCTGGCTACCGTAGGAGTGACGATCGTCATTCCCTGGACACCTCTAGGAACGCTGCTGGGATTTCAACCGTTGCCGTTGAGTTTTGTGCTGGTGCTGGGTGCGATCGTCCTGTTGTACGTTACGGTGGCTGAGAATGTGAAACGAGTGTTTTATCAACGAGTGAAATTTTAGTCGTTAAGGCGCAACACTTAGGAATAAAAAATCAATAACTTGATGAATCGTCAGATATAATTAAAAATAGGGATAGCTTACTTATTTGACCAAAACAGAGTTCAAATTGCAACTTTTTGTAGCGAAATGTGGTATATGTTTTTAGACAAAAATTAGGTTTAAATTAGGAAGTGCGATCGCTCATAACTCAGTAATGACCCAAGAATGGCAAAATACCTTGATTCAATCGCGTAAGGGCGATCGTACTTTCAACAGTTCTGAATACAGAAACCCAGTTGCTTAAAATAATACAATACGCTTGGGTTAAGACAGAGTCCCCTAAGCCGTTACATAAATCCTACCCAAAGTTACTCAAGATTGGACAATATTGGACTTTGAGCTTCGTTTACTTCCTGCTTCATCCTGGTAGTGTCGGCACTCAC
>NZ_JAEQCX010000138.1:0-25894 GCF_020738035.1 Microcoleus sp. PH2017_28_MFU_U_A | reverse complement strand
TACCTTGGGATGGCCGACCACTCAATAGCGCAGGAAGTGAACTCTTTCATTGTAGCTAAAGATGGCTTTAGTTAAGTTTGGGTAAGTTTTACGAAGCAGGGGAAGTGCTACGTCGAAGTAGACCGTTTTTTCCCATCCTCAAAGACTTGCTCAGTCTGTCTCAATCGAGTTGGTAATTTGCCGTTGAATGTGCGGTCATGGCAGTGTCAAAGCTGTGAAACAAAGCATGACCGGGATGTCAACGCAGCGGTCAATATTCGAGATGAAGGACTCCGTATTTTAGCGTTAGGAACTAGCGCTACTGCCAAGGTCGGGAAGGTAAGTCCAAAGTCCCGAAGGCGTAAGTCATCCGTTTCTAAGGCACTACCCGTCGAAGTTGGAAGCTCCGCCCTCAACGACCGAAGCGCTCAGGGCGCGTAGGAAGTAGGGCGGGGTAGTTCACTGTTAAGTTTTCGCAGGCTGACAACAAGTTTCTCAACTTGACAGCTATTACTTGCTAGGGACACTAAAACCCCGGTTGCTGCATAGATTTCTCCCCAGCCAAATGTCTTATTTTGAAGCTAGAAATCCCTTTTTTTGCCCAGGTGTTGCTGAATGCAGCTTGATTTACGAAAATTTTCAGACGGAATTAGCATCAGACGATCTACAATGTAAGGCTAATGAAGTGCAATTTTTCCAAGACTAGCGATCGGCAGAAATTTCAGTACCGTTCGGAATTTTAAGTTTTGTAATCAAAAATTGCACCCATTAAATCAAGCTTTGAAGTTCGATGAGTCCAAGCACCAATCTATGAAACGCTCTTTCGCAGGTAAGACAGATACAGGGCTGGTTCGTTCCGTAAATCAGGATTCGTACCACATAGACCCTGACGGGCGATTTTTCATAGTGGCCGACGGCATGGGAGGACACGCGGGAGGTCAAGAAGCCAGTCGGATTGCGACTGGGGCGATTCAATCTTATTTGCTCGAACATTGGGAAGGGCCTGAAGATTCTCCCCTGTTGTTGTCCAAGGCTTTGTTAATTGCCAATCAAGCAATTTTGACCGATCAGCTCGAACATCCCGAGCGTGCTGATATGGGGACTACGGCTGTGGTTCTGATCTTTAGGGATGAGGGCAGACCTTGGTGCGCTAATATCGGGGACTCTCGCTTGTATCGGCTGCACGGATCTCATTTGGATCAGATTACTGAAGACCAGACTTGGGTGGCTCAGGCTGTCAAAAGAAAGGCCCTGACTCCGGATCAGGCTCGCAGTCATCCTTGGCGTCACGTTTTGTCCCAGTGTTTGGGCCGCGATGATTTGCACGAGATAGATATTCTGCCGGTGGACGTAAAGCCCGGGGATCGCTTGTTGCTGTGCAGCGACGGCTTGACTGAGGAACTTTCCGATCCTTTGATTGCTTCGCCTCTGAAGTCGATTCGCGCTTGCGAGGGCGCTGCAACTGCTTTGATTGAAGCCGCTAAGGATAAAGGGGGACGGGACAATATTACTGTGGTGATCGTGACGATCGACCTCAAATAATATCCTCGCACCCTCGCATACCTAAAAATCTCCCAATCTCCGAATCAAAAAATCTAAAATCTAAAATCTAAAATCGAATGGTTCGCGTTATCGGTTTGATGAGTGGCACGTCGGTGGATGGCATTGATGCTGCTTTAGTGGATGTGCTCGGTTCCCAAGCAGACTTAAAAGTGCAGTTGGTTGCCGGCAAGACTTTCCCTTATCCTGCTACTTTGCGATCGCAAATTCTCTCAGTTTGCAGCGGTTCTGCGTTGTCCATGGCTGAACTCGCCGAATTAGATGATGCGATCGCCCAAGAATTTGCTAAGGCAGCCTTGACAATTCAAACAGAATATGATAAAGCGGAATTAATCGGCTCTCACGGTCAAACTGTCTACCACCGACCCCCAGGGAATATGGAAAACAGTAGTTTTTCTGCTGCACCTAGCCCCGGCTCAGACATGGGTTACAGCTTGCAACTCGGGCGGGGCTCGCTCATCGCGCAATTGACAGGCATTACGACTGTGAGCAATTTTCGATCGGCAGACATTGCAGCAGGAGGTCAAGGAGCACCCTTAGTCCCAATAGTTGATGCCTGCCTGCTTGCCGAACCCAACCGCAACCTCTGCATCCAAAATCTCGGCGGAATTGGCAATTTTACTTATCTTCCTGCCAGGAAAGATCGGGAATTGGCTGACAAGTCTGGGGTTTCTCCTCTGGGCGAGGGTATCTTGGGTTGGGATACCGGGCCGGCAAATTCGCTGTTAGACTTGGCAGTGCAGCACTTCTGTGACGGAACAAAAACTTGTGACGAAGGTGGAGCTTGGGCGGCAAGTGGCACTCCCTGTCAAGCTTTAGTAGAGAATTGGCTAGAGCAAGATTTTTTCATCCAAGCACCGCCCAAATCTACAGGGCGAGAGTTATTTGGTGTAGACTATTTTAACCGTTGTTTGGTCGAGGCTCAAGGTTACAACCTCAGTCCTGCTGATGTGCTGGCTACTTTGACGGAACTGACTGTTGCTTCGATCGTTCACAGTTACCAAACTTTTTTGCCGCAGATGCCCGATCGAGTTTTATTGTGCGGGGGCGGCAGCCACAATCTCTACTTAAAACGCCGATTGCAAGCACAATTGCATCCAGTGCAAGTATTGACTACTTCTGAGGCAGGCTTGAGTGTAGATTTTAAAGAGGCGATCGCTTTCGCGGTTTTAGCCGCCTGGCGGGTTCGGGGTATTCCCGGCAATCTGCCTCAAGTTACTGGTGCTTGCGCGCCGGTTCTGTTAGGAGAAATTAACTCTTGTTGGCACAGTTGGGCATGATAGCATAGAGTCTGAGGGACAACGGCTGTGCGTTGTTGCACCAGCATTGTAGCCAGCAGGAAAAGCATAGGAACAGCACTGTGGCTCACACGTTTTTAATGGAATCTGGCCAATGGACGCTCGAAGGAAGTTGGATTGAGCGCAATGGCGTGCCAATTACGGTAAAAGGCAAAACTTTAGTGAGCTGGAACCGAACAGATTGGTTCAGTATGGTGACGAAGCTCGTGTTTCCAGGAGGCGATCGCGAAGAGATTATTTTGCAGTACCGAGGACACCTCAACAACGATGAGCGGCAGTATACTTTTGTACTCCAACACAGCGAACTCGGCCGAGTCGAGGGCGAAGGTTGGATTGCTCCCCAGTCGATCGTCCAACGTTACTGGGTACTCGGAGATGAACGCCAGCGGCGGACGGGTTTTGATACCCTCCACCGCGTTGATGAAAATCGCTACTACCAATCTAGTGGCATCATGTCTGGTCATTACTTGACGAGTACAATGGAGGCAACTCTGGAACGTCAGTCGGAATAACTCTTTGTAGAGTTACAAGTTGCCAGTTATGGGACTTGAGTAGAAAATTAAAGTTTAGCTGGTCGGATATCGCCTTGTGATGTCCGACTTGCTCAATTCTTCCTCAAAGCCACCCGCTGCAACTTGAGAGGGCTAGCAGCGATTCGGGCGCTATTGATATCCTGCTCCCACAATCGCTTACTCTAAAAGTAGACACCGCAAATCTGACTTTACAGGATATTAAGAGCTGTAGTGAAGTGTTAAGCTCGCCATATCAAACAATTTCCCTTTCTGGAAATTACATAATTATTTGTGGCTTTAATTTATTGTATAAAAAAATATAGATATTGTCGAAAAATTTATAATTTTTGACAGGCGGATCGATAAATTATTGTTGCTGTGTGGTGCGATCGTCGATCGCACTATTACCGAGATTCTATCCCAAATTTTTGTAGAATCAAAACATAATAAACTGCGAGTTTGTCTGACGCGAGAATCAGTTCTCGATAAATCGGTAAAAATTGTTTCTACCAAATGCCTCTAACCTGATAAATTCATCCGTATATCAGTGTCGAGCTCTGAGGATATTCTGCTTTATACCTTTGAGTGACGCCCCATCACCCCCAACTCCTTTCCGCCTGAGGGAAGAGAGTAAGAGACGGAGGTCGCCGACTGCGACTCTAGGCTACTCAACGCCTGGATTGGGTTCTAGACCCCAATGGTGTTTGAGAAAATGGCGGTACATGGTTTCGCGCAACATCATTTGCTCGTAAAGCTTGACCAAAAACTCCTGAGCTTGCTCGCGGCTCATGTCACTTACCTGTGTTTTGAAGGAACACAGGCTAAATTGCTGCTCCAAAGACAATTCTGCTGGTTGGCTCATGACTTTGACTCCTGTAGTAAGTAAAAGTGACTTGACAGTGAAACCTGGATTAACCAGATTTGTAAGTTGTTTCTGTAAGCTGCTTCAGCGATCGGCTCTTGGTTTCAGGATGTCCCGCAAGCCTATCTCGCTTTAGTATATTACAAAAGGTAACAATAATTTGACAAAATTACCATCTTTCCTAAGAAATAACTTAACCATAGAGATGGCAAGATGTCCGCAAAAGTTCCTTCCGCAGACTTATACCACTCTATCTACTTGTCAAGAGAAAAAAGGCTCAGTATGAACCAAAATAATTGCAGCGATTTATACCAACTCGCGCGGAAATTCTCTCTGGCTGAGGGGGAGAGCGGGTGCTGACGGGTGTAGGTTTTTTGGTAAAAGCCTTATCCCATAAGAGTTTGAGATTTTAAGAGGCAAAAGCCCAAAACTTTTGCACTGTCTAGATTTGCTGGGTTTTGCCAGGGGAAAACCTACACCTGTCAGGAGATCGGGTGAGGAGAGATGGGGAGAGTAGGAGAATTTATATTTGTCTCTTCTCCCTTACCTTCTTCCTTGTATTCGTTAAATCGGCTACATCTGTTAAATCCCGCACACTGCTTCCAAACTTGGAAGCGTTCTTACTAATTTGAGGGAGGGACATTCGGCGGTGGAGTAGCAGCTCCGGGCCTGGAATTGGGGGCAATGGGTGCGGGCGAAACGGGAGGAATTCCCAGATTTCCCCCAGAGTTGCTCGGCTGCTGTCCCGGTGCTGGAAGAGGAGATTGAAACTGATTGGGATTGAACTGCTGCTGCCCCGGAGCCGGAAGAGGAGATTGAAACCGATTCGGATTGAGCTGCTGTTGCCCAGGAGCTACGGGAGACGGCAGGGGTTGAGGGTAATTGCCCGAAGGTGCCGCAGGAATCCCCGAATTGGGAAGCGACGGATTATTCGGCTGGGCAGAGGGAGCCGAACTAGGAAGAGTTGCTAGAGCTACTCGATCGCCCCCTACCTCTCGCAATTTGTCTAAAACCTCCACAACTTTGGCGTATTTAGCATTTTGAGGAGCGTACAACACCGTCAAGCCGGCAGGATTTGTGCTGTGGAAACTCTTTAAAACTCGATCGAGCTGCTGGTAATTAACAGGCAATTGGTCGATATAAGTTTGCCCGAAATCGTCAATGCTGACAATCAGCATCTCTCGCATCTGCGTTTGTCCAGTCTTCGCCTTCGGCAAATCGACATTAATCGCTTGCTGGCGAGTCAGTTGCAAAGCCGCCACCAAAAAAAACGTCAGAATGCAAAAGATCACGTCAATTAAAGGCACCAGTTCAATCCGAGCCTCTTCAGCAGGAGTATCTAAGTGAATCTTCATCAGTTGTTCTTTGTTCTAATTATTAGAAGGTGAATCTTCAGCCGGATCGGAACCTTTCAATTTCGGCTCCCTGAGACGTTCTCCCGATGATTCTTGAGAATTGAGAGAACGCCTGTTCAAACCATCAGAACCAAAGGAAGAATTGTTGTGATCTGTACCGGGCGATCGACCTTTAGCATTAGCAGTCGGCCAATATTGTCTGTAGAGCAATTCCATTTCATTTCCAGCTTTGCGAAATATTTTGGCTTGGTTGAACAAAAAAGCTTGAAATATCCGATAAAACGCCAAGGTAAAAATTGCTACTACCATCCCACTCGCAGTCGTGATCAGCGCCTCGCTAATCCCCAAAGTCACGCCAGTGGTTGCCGCCGTACCGATGTCGCCCAGACGGATGGAACTGAGGGAGTTAATCAAGCCCAAAACTGTTCCCAGCAAGCCCAGCAAAGGGGCGAGAGCGATCGTCGCTTCTAAGATTTTGTCCCCGCGGCGCATCGAAGCCAACTCTTCATCGGCGGCTGCTTCGAGGGCGAGTCGAAATAAATCTGGTTCGGGATTGTACAGGCGCAGGGGTGCAGAAAGAAATCGCCCGATCGGCTGTCGGTTGGCTTGTCTGGCAATCTCGTTAGCCGCCCCCCAATCGCTCCGCGCCGCGTCGAGAATCCGGTTAACTATCTGCTTCTCTTTGCTCAAGAGGCTTGCCCAGAACCACAAGCGCTCGATAATTGTACTTACAGATAGAATCGATAACACCAACAGGGGCCACATGGCGGGGCCGCCTTTTTGAAACAGTTCTTGAATATTCACAATATTTTTGCTCCTGCATTACCCGCTAACTTTTGCTTCTGTTCTACTTTTTTTTACAAATCTAAGGCCATTTAATTTTAGCGATTAATGTACTCAGGACTTACGCACTCGCCACTAAAGAAACCGGGTCTTGCAGTCCAAGGCCTCGGGTGGCAAAGAAGTATCTTACTCGATCAAATCCCGTTGCTGAGTAAGTCTTGGTAATATTGTCAGACTCCTCGCGGGCGATCGGCGGCGACTACTTCCTCAGAATTCCTCTAAATCTTCTTGACACATATCTTGCAGCGACTGGTGTTGCAGGCGGCGGGAAGAGCGACGATATTTTTTAGTTTGCAGTTTCGGTTCATACTGCTGTGTACCGTCGGACTTGGTTTGCTGCTTCAAACTGGATTCGGCGCTGCTGGAGTTTTGCAGAGCTTGCTGGCGGACGATCGCCTCTTCCATAAAATTCAAGTAATACTGGTAACGCTCCCAATCTCCCCGCACCACACAGTTAGGCTCATCGCGGTGCGAACAGTCGCTAAACTGGCAGCTACCCAAAGCCAGCCTCTGACGAGCTTCTGGGAAATATTCAGCTAACTCCGACGGATCGGATTCGAGAGCCGGCTGATTAAAGCCCGGAGTATCAGCCAGCAATCCGCCGTCGGGGAGTTCAAATAGTTCGACGTGGCGAGTTGTGTGGCGCCCGCGGCCGAGTTTGCCTGAAACAGCGCTCACTCGCAGGTTCTGCGCCGGAATCAGTTGGTTGATCAAGCTGGACTTGCCGACGCCAGAAGGCCCACAAATTATCGTTATTTTGTCTTGGGTGTGGCTGTGGAGAAAGTTCGGCAAGGGATTTTGTACGGAATTTAACGGAGCTAACGGATGAGCCGAATTTGCTAGTAGGGGGTTCTCCTCAGAAGGCAACAGAGAACCATCTATTTTGTCCGATAAATTCTGGGAAGTTACTTTTTCGACATAAACTTTATTTTGAAAATTTGTGGCAACTTCCTGCACTCCTAAACCGCTGCGAACGCTAATAAACATTGGTTCGTAGCCCCAACGTGAAAGCCGATCGCGCCACTGTTCCAACTCCTCGGCCCTCACCAAATCGCATTTGTTCAGGCACAAACTCACCTCTAAACCTGTAGATTCTGCCTTGACTAAAAACCGAGTTAATGAGGCGGGGTCTAAATCGGGTTCGGCGAGGGCAAAAACGAGGAGAATGCGATCGGCATTAGCGACAGGCGGGCGGTTGAGTTCTGTGCGGCGGGGGAAGACTTCTGAAATTGCACCCCGGCGGTCAGTCCAGTCCGGTTCGTCTACCACCACGCGATCGCCCACCATCACCTGTTGACCAATTTTTTTGAGTCGAGTGCGGCGAGTGCACAGGAGAGTGGGAGCATCCGCCAGGGCTATATTCTCGTGAATCCCGGCTGCTGGATCTAGCCTGACTCGGTAGAAGTTAGCCTGAACAGCCACGACTGTACCGACGAGAGAGGACAAATTCAGGCTCATCCGGCTTCCTGGAGTTCTGGGCGCTGCACTTTCATGGCAAAAAAGCCAGACTCCGACTCATCCGCCATAAATTGCGTTTCGAGAATTTGATAGCCTTCCATTTTCAGACTATCAGGCACTTGTTCGATCGGCTCCCCAGCATCCAGCCACACTTCCAAAACAGCACCAGGTGGCATTTGTTCCAAGCGCAATTTAGTGCGGACAAAATTCAGAGGACACGGAGTCCCCCGCAGATCGATTTTGGCATCTGGGGATTTGGGATTTTCAATTGTGGATGTTGAATTCATAATGCGTTTTAGATTCTCAAATTTCCCATCTCAATTCTTGAAAGCCTTATTTTATCGTGAACAAATTGACGAATAATTATTCTACCGCCGATTTTTGACACCAATTGGTGTCATTTTTTTGAGGACTATTCCCACAAATTGCCCAACAATTATTCTACGACCGATTTTTGCACAAATTGCCCAACAATTATTCTACGACCGATTTTTGACACCAATTGGTGTCATTTTTTTGAGGACTATTCCCACAAATTGCCCAACAATTATTCTACCTGTACAAAATGAGCGCAATTGCGCTGACTTTTTTGACAGAGAATTAAACAAATTGCCGAACAATTATTCTACCTGGGCAAAATGAGACCAATTGGTCTCATTTTTTTGATAGAGAATTTAAAAAATTGCCACGGAATCATCAAACAGGAAAATTTGACACCCATGGGTGTCAAAAAATTGCTTATTTCTGAAACAAATTGCCCAGAAATCCTTCCAAGCCGCCTTTACCAGTACGATCGCCCTTCAGCTTAGCAAGCTGCATCAGCAACTCCCGTTCCTCAGCCGTCACCTTAGTCGGAATATCAATAGACACCGCAATCAAATGGTCGCCGCGACTGACTGGATTGCCCAACTTAGGCACTCCTTTTTTCTCCAGAGTCAGAACAGTATTCGCCTGAGTTCCCGTAGGAATCAACAATTCCGTCGGCCCATCTACAGTTTCCACTTCCAATCGGCAGCCCAAAATTGCTTGCAAATAACTAATCTTCACTTCCGAATTAACGTTAATGCCGTCCCGCTTAAATAACGGGTCTTCATTCACAGCCAAAAACACGTAAAGATCCCCCGGCGGCCCGCCCAACTTGCCAGCATCCCCTTCATTGGAAACGCGCAAACGAGTACCGTTATCTACCCCGGCTGGAATAGTGATTTTCAGCTTTTTCATCACTTCTTTCTGACCGCGGCCGCCACAAGTTTCGCACTTGTCCTCAATTACTTGCCCGGTGCCGTTGCAGGTGGGGCAAACAGAAACTTGAGTAAAGCTGCCGAAAGGCGTGCGGGTAGCGCGTCGGACTTGACCGCTGCCGGTACAAGTCGAACAGGTTTGAGGTCTGGTTCCCGGCTTGGCGCCAGTTCCGGTACAAGTTTCGCAGGTTTCTAGGTGCTTGATGCGGAGTTCTTTTTCCCCACCAAACACAGCTTCGCGAAACTCTAGCCGCAAGTCGAGGCGCAAATCATCTCCGCGCACGGGGCCACTGCGTCTGCGACCTTGCTGTTGGGCGCCCGCCCCTCCTTGAAAACCCTGAAAGAAGCTTTCAAAGATGTCAGCAAAGCTGTCGCCGAAGTCTTGGAACCCAGGCGCGCCTGCACCACTGACACCTTGTTCGCCAAAGCGATCGAAACGGGCGCGGGTTTCCGGTTCCGATAGTACCTCGTAGGCACGGTTAATTTCTTTAAACCGCTCCTCAGCTCCAGATTCTTTGTTGACATCTGGATGGTACTTGCGAGCTAGGCGGCGGTAAGCACGCTTAATTTCCTCTTTGTCTGCACTGCGAGAAACGCCTAATATTTCATAGTAATCACCGGCCATAAAGCTGCTTGCCTGGAGGTAAATAACAAAAAGTGTACGAAAAATAAACGGGCGACCTTTCCTGAAATTACCAATTAAAAATTAAAAATTCTCATTGTTAATTGTTAATTTTTAATTTTTAGCTTTTCAGTTCTAAAGGAAAGGATTCATCTCATCAACTTCAGGTTCGGGAACCTTCGGTTTGGGTTCCGGTTGTGGTTCCGGCTGTCGCTTGGACTGTCGTTCCGGTTTGGGTTCCGGTTGTGGTTCCGGCTGTCGCTTGGACTGTCGTTCCGGTTTGGGTTCCGGTTTGGGTTCCGGTTGTGGCGGAGCTTGTGCCGGAGCTTGGGGCGCCACCAGCAGCTCTTCTGTCAGGAAAAGGCTGTCGTCGGTAGCTGCAACCTCTTCTAGTTCTGACATCATCTCGCTTTCAACCTCTGGCGAGGAGTGGGCTACCCCGCTGCGGGCTTGCTCGTAGACTGCTGTCCCGAGGGAGTATAGCAGTTGCTTGAAAGCTTCGATTTGCTCGGTGAGTTCCTCAACATTGATGTCGGGGTTAGCCATCGCGGCCTTCAAAGCTGTTGCTGCTGATTCGGCTGCGACTTTGAGGTCGTCGCTGAGCAATTGCGCGTTGGTTTTCAAAGTGACACCACAATTATAGACCAGGGTGTCGGCTTGATTTTTGAGTTCGACTACTTGAGCGCGCTTGATGTCCTCGTCGGCGTAAAGTTCGGCTTCTTGCCGCATCCGCTCGACTTCGGTTTCGCTCAAGCCTCCTGTATTGGAAATTTGGATGCTTTGTTCTTTGCCGGTTCCCTTGTCTTCAGCGGCAACTTTGAGAATGCCGTTGGCATCGATTTCAAAGGTAACTTCGATTTGAGGTACGCCGCGGGGGGCTGCGGGAATGCCTTTGAGCAGGAATTTGCCGAGACTTTTGTTGTCTTTTACCAATGCGCGCTCGCCTTGGAGGACGTGAATTTCTACGGAGGTTTGTCCGTCAGCAGCCGTGCTGTACATTTGCGATCGACTGGTGGGGATGGTTGTATTGCGATCGATTACTTTGGTAAACACACCGCCCAAAGTTTCGAGTCCCAGGGAAAGCGGCGTCACGTCTAGCAACAGCAAATCTTTGACTTCACCGCCCAACACCCCGGCTTGAATTGCCGCACCTACGGCTACAGCTTCGTCGGGATTCACCGATTTATCGGGAGACGCGCCCCCAAAATACTTACTAATTGCCTCTTGAACTGCCGGAATTCGGGTTGAGCCTCCGACTAAAATAATCCTGTCTATATCTTTCGGGGTAAGACTTGCGTCTTTGAGGGCTTGAGTCACCGGATCGATCGTCGCCTGCACCAAATGACCCACCAGTTTTTCAAACTGAGCCTTCGAGAGATCCATTTCCAAATGCTTCGGCCCTTTAGCATCAGAGGAGATGAACGGCAAATTAATGGATGTGGATTGCGAGAGAGAGAGTTCAATTTTCGCCTTTTCCGCAGCTTCTCGGAGGCGCTGCAATGCCATTTTGTCTGTTGAGAGGTCGCTACCTTCTTGAGTTCGGAAAACTTCTACCAGCCACTGAACTATGCAGTTATCAAAGTCATCTCCTCCGAGATGGTTGTTACCTGCGGTGGCGTTGACTTCAAAAATTCCGTCTCCCAATTGCAGGATCGAAACGTCGAAAGTACCGCCGCCGAGGTCAAAGACCAAGATTTTCTGTTCGATATTTTGCTTGTCGAGCCCGTAGGAAAGGGCGGCCGCCGTCGGTTCGTTGACGATCCGCAGGACTTCTAAACCCGCGATCGTACCGGCGTCTTTAGTCGCTTGGCGCTGGGCGTCTGTAAAGTATGCCGGCACAGTAATCACGGCTTGGGTAACAGTTTGTCCCAAATAAGCTTCAGCATCTTGCTTGAGCTTTTGGAGTACCATTGCCGAGATTTCTTGGGGGGTGTGAACTTTGTTCCGAATTTGGACGTTAACGGTGTCGTCTTTGCCTTTGATGCAGGTATAGGGAGTGCGGGATCGTTCTTCTTCCGTGTCGTCCCACCTGCGCCCGATAAATCGTTTGATGCTGTAAACAGTATTTACAGCATTAGTTACAGCTTGCCGCTTGGCTAGTTGACCGACTAAGCGATCGCCCGCCTTGCCAAATCCTACGATGCTCGGAGTTGTGCGGCCGCCCTCGGAATTGGCGATCACGACGGGTTTACCGCCCTCCAATACAGCTACGCAACTGTTGGTCGTGCCTAAGTCAATTCCAATAATTTTTCCCATAGCGCCTCATAAAACTTTGTGGGATGTTTGGAAACTTCCAACTACAAGTTGGGGTATAAAAAACGACTAAGCTTGTTTTAACAAGCATCACTGACTGGATTTGTAGGAAACAAACTTGATATTTTAATGCAAGATCGCAGACTCATTAAAACATTGTTCAGAATTTGTTGAGAAAGCGCTGACCTGCTTTTAGTCCTGAATTAAGAAGTTGGTGAGTTTGCCACCTTCGTGCCCCCGAATTCTCTTCGGGGGTCCGTGCAGGGCGAGGAATGCAGTAGCTTTTGTCCGATTAACTTTCCGAACTATCGGGATTTTCATCTGAGGCTACCACAGATATCCCAGGCGCTGCAACTTTCACTTTGGCGTGGCGCAAGACACGATCGCCCAGAATGTAGCCGCGTTCTAGTTCTTGGATGATTGTTCCTTCCTCGTGTTCGTCTGTGGGCTCGCTGAGGAGAGCTTCGTGGAGGTTGGGGTCAAACTGTTCGCCTTCAGGGCGCATCGGAGAAACCCCAATTTGCTTGAGACCATCTACCATTTGCTTGTAAACGCTTTGGTAGCTTTTGTGAATGTTCATTTCGCCGTCGTTTTGCGGCTTAATGTGCGATCGAGCGCGCTCGAAATTGTCGATTACCGGCAACAGGGGCTTGATCGTGAGACACCTTGCCTGTAAATCTAACTCTTCTTTTTCCTTTTGGGTGCGCCTGCGGAAGTTTTCAAAATCTGCTGCTAGGCGGAGATTTTGATTTTTTAGGTCTTCTAGTTGAGCTGATGTGGCTTGCAACTGAGTTTTTAAAGCCTCTTTTTCATCTCTTATCGAAGCGAGTTCCCTCTTCCATGATTCAGCCGCGTCTGCTGTCGGGCTGTTGGTGGAATTGCCGGTGACAGGATCTCCGGATGCGTTTGCTCCCTTGCGATCGCCCTCGGCGCTTTGATAAGCTTGAGCAAGTTCGAGTTCCCAATCGGCTGCTTCGTTAGAGTTTGCTGGTGCCGGCGGAGTTTCGCTTGCCATTGGTGAACCCTCTGGGGTTTCCCCAGTTGAGTTAGGATCTAGATCTTGCTGTTTTTCCTCGTCAATCATAAAAGCTGCGCGACAGAACCCTATCAATTCTAGCAGATACACTTAACACGGTAAATGTACAGAACTATAATTTACTGTGTATGGCACTATCTGATTCATAGGAAAGCTCCGGTCTCTGTGCAGGAATCTCTCAAAGCTTGCAATATTTTATGGAAATGACATCTCGATCTCTAGTTCTAGTAAGACCGTCATTGGAGCTAACACAAGGTTTCTTGTATCGCAATTTGGGAATAACACCCTCGCATTGATAGCAAGTTTAGAAGGATATTAAGCAGTTAGATTTCCTGAAAATAATTGAGCTGTTGATGGCTGATACTTCAATATTTGCGGCAAAATACAGTTAATTAAAGTTAATTTATATGGCTGTTTTATTCGCAGATAGAGGCTTGTATTTTACAATTGAGTGCGTTTAAAAATAGGGAGGTGTCCTCGATTATTGGGGAGTAAAATGAGAAACATTAGCTGGTATTGGGTACCGGCCACTCGGTAGATACGATTGATCTCTAATTTGCCAATAGGCAAAATTGATGAACTGTCAACCTTTCCTCACAAAGGTTAGGACACCAGAGAGAATTAGATGAATATTGGCAGGGAAAAAACTAGATCTGCTCAAAATCTGGGCGATCGAAATCTGCGATCGGGCGATCGCCCGCAACCCGATCGCAGATAATTAATCAAAATATATCTCACTAGACCGATCGATGGCTTTCGTCAAAGCTATCATCATCAAAGCTCGCACAGCCGATCTTTAAGGTAGTACAGAGAACCGCGCTACCACGGGCGCTGTAATTTGACCAAACAATTTGCGAATATACAATGATCGTGGAAAGGCGACAGACCTCAGGATCAATCCCCAAGTGATGTGCCATGAGGCTATAACGAGAGTATCTCGCAGGTCGATCGGGTCAGTAAGCAACTTAGCACTCAACAAACAAAATTTGATTGCAAGCATCGACCAATCCCTCCAACGTCTCATCAATTTGTGGACGAAAATGAGAGGAGACTACGAGCTTACACTTGACATATAGGGATAGAGCACAAATATGATAGCTCATCCACAAGCAAAAGATACGGGGGTTTTAACCCCGCGTTGGTTTTCCTCTCAGCACTTTCTGTGACTGAGTTTCCCACAAGAATGAGTGTTTTTTATGACTAACACATCCCAGGGGTCTCCTCGCACATCGATAGTTGCTATCAGCGTTTTGCCTCCGGCTCTCAACAAGATGATTCAGTCGGGTTACGTCAACGGCGACCAAGTGAAACAAGCTCAACTTGAAAGCCGGAAGTCGGGTAAGCGGTTGACGGAGGTATTAGAAGCACTTACCGGGCAGCCGTTACCTCCTGAATTGCTGCGGCTTTACAAGAAGCAGCAGATGTTTGAACGGAAGATTGTCTACGGGGTTGAAGCGTATGACCCGGAGATGAGCGAAATGTCGAACGAGCAACTCGGAATTATGCTCGATGGGTTGAAAATTTCGATCGACATTTGTCACCAAGGTCGCTTTTTACCAGTAGCGAAGACTGAAACCGAGCCTCAGGCTGTTTTAGTGGCAATGGTAGATCCCGACAACCTCAACGCCATAGAAGATTTGCGGCGGATTTTACAGCCTCACGGCTTGGCTTTGCAGCGACGGGTGATTACGCCAGACGACTACCAGGACATCACTTCGGCATATCAAGACGACCAAGTTAAGGTAGCCGCCAAAATAGCAGAAGCCGATAAGCAGAGAAAGCTGGAGTTAGGGGAGGGAGATTTTGGCGAACTCTCATTAGAAGAGGAGAGTGCTGACCAAGAAGACCTAGCTAACACCATAGACGATGCTGAGGCTGCTCCGGTAATTAAGGCTGTCAATATCATTTTGGCTAAAGCTTTGTCGGAAAAGGTGTCGGACATCCACGTAGAACCTCAAGAAGAGTTTATGCGGATACGGATGCGGAAAGATGGGGTGCTGCAAGAGTATTTCCGGTTTCCGAAACAGGTAGTGCAATCGATTACGGCTCGTTTCAAGATTATTGCCAACTTGGACATTGCCGAACGCCGACAAGCTCAAGATGGTCGTATCCGCCGGGTGTTTGAGGGACGCACGGTAGATTTCCGGGTAAATAGCTTGCCTTCCCGGTACGGCGAAAAAATCGTGCTGCGGATTTTGGACAGTTCCAGCACTCAGTTGGGTTTGGGTTTGTTGATCTCGGATCAAGAAACTCTGGCTTTGGTGCGAGAGACTGCTAGCCGTCCGTTCGGACTGATTTTGGTGACGGGGCCTACGGGTTCGGGTAAGTCAACTTCTCTGTACTCGATTCTGGCGGAACGCAACGATCCGGGGGTTAATATCAGTACGGCGGAAGACCCGATCGAATATGCTTTGCCAGGAATTACCCAATGTCAAGTAATTCGGGAAAAAGACTTGACTTTTTCCAACCTGCTGCGGGCGTTTTTGCGGCAAGATCCTGACGTGATTTTGGTGGGGGAAACGCGGGACAGGGAAACGGCAAAAACTGCTCTCGAAGCTGCTTTGACGGGACACTTAGTGCTGACTACGCTGCACACTAATGACGCGGCTGGGGCGATCGCGCGTTTGGACGAAATGGGCGTAGAACCGTTCATGGTTTCAGCCGCTCTGTTGGGCGTGTTGGCTCAGCGTCTGATGCGGCGCGTTTGCGACAAATGCTGCATTCCTTACCAGCCTACTGCGGCCGAACTCGGTCGCTACGGTCTGTCGGCTTCTCAAGAAATCGATCTGACTATTAACAAAGCCAACACCATACCAGTGGAGGAAAGGAAAGGACTCGCAGAACGCGATCAACTTTGTCGGAAGTGCAGCGGCCTAGGCTACAAAGGACGGGTAGGCGTTTACGAGTTCCTGAAAAATACTGAGCGGCTGCAAACTCTGATCACTCAAGGGGCTCCCACAGAGCAACTTAAGGAAGCAGCGGTAGAAGAAGGGATGAAAACGTTGTTGGCTTACAGCTTGCAGTTGGTGCGGGAAGGGGCGACTACCTTTGAGGAAGTCGAGCGGGTGACCTTTACTGACTCCGGGTTGGAGGCGGAACTGAAAGCCAAACGCAAGCAGGGACTTACCTGCAAAACTTGTCGGGCGGAATTGAAGCCGGAGATGCTGGATTGTCCGTACTGCTTGACGCCGCGCTTTTTGGATTGATTCATCCGTCATCCGTCATTCGTCATTAGTCATTAGTCATCCGTCATCCGTCATTAGTCATTAGTGATTAGTCAGTAGAAAAACAACTGTCAACTGTCAACTGTCAACTGTCAACTGTATCTGAGCTAAATTGGTCAATAACTATCAACTAGATTGAGAAGAGGTATCTATGGGTCTGATGATTGAAGACGTATTGGAGTCCCTGGTAGAGCAAGGGGGTTCGGACATACACATCCAAGCAGGCGCGCCTATCTTCTTCCGCGTCAGCGGGAAACTAACTCCTCAGTCGCAATACGGCGACATTCTGTCTGCTGAGGAAGTGCAGATTCTGATCTTCCAAATGCTCAACAATATGCAGCGCAAGCAGTTGGAAATGGAGTGGGAACTCGACTGCGCTTACGGGGTGAAGGGATTGGCTCGGTTCCGGGTGAATGTGTACCGGGAACGGGGTGCTTGGGCTGCTTGTATGCGGGCTCTGGCTTCTAAGATTCCTAACGCAGATGCTTTGGGCGTGCCGCAGATTTTACGGGATCTGACGGAAAGACCCAGGGGTATGCTGTTGGTGACGGGACAAACGGGTTCTGGGAAAACAACGACGATGGCGGCTTTGTTGGATCTGGTCAACCGGACGCGGGCGGAACACATTTTGACGGTTGAAGACCCGATCGAATATGTGTTTCCGAATGTCAAGAGTTTGTTTCACCAGCGTCAAAAGGGGGAAGATACTAAGAGCTTTGCTAATGCGCTGAAAGCAGCCCTGCGGGAAGATCCTGATGTGATTCTGGTGGGAGAAATGCGGGACTTGGAAACGATCGGTCTGGCAATTTCGGCGGCAGAAACGGGTCACATGGTGATGGGAACGCTGCACACTAATTCGGCTGCTGCTACGATCGATCGGATTTTGGACGTATTCCCGCCCATTCAACAACCCCAGGTTCGCGCCCAAGTGTCTAACTCTTTAGTCGGAATTTGCAGCCAAAATTTGGTTGTGAAAGTTGGGGGCGGCCGCTGCTGCGCTATGGAAATCATGGTGAATACTCCAGCTATGGCTAACTTGATCCGGGAGGGCAAAACTCCTATGATTTACTCCCAAATCCAAATGGGGGCAAAATTGGGCATGAGGACGATGGAAATGGCCCTCGCTGAACTTTACAAGGGCGGTAAAATCACTTGGGAATCGGCAATGGCCAAGGCTTCTAAGGCTGACGAACTCGAACGCTTGATCGGCCCGGCACCTGTTGGTACAGGCAAGGTAGGGGCTCATTAATTGAGTCAGTCAGTCCATTTTAGATTTTAGATTTTAGATTTTAGATTTAATTGCAGCGCAGTGAATCTGGGAGCTTGAATTACGATCTAAAATTGGGGGATCGACTCTCATGAGTGTTGGGGACTTGTACCTGTTTTGGGGCGAAGCAATCAGTTATTGGTCAGCAGTCCGCAGAAATGACCAATCACTAATGACTAATGACTGATTGCCAATGACTAATGACTTTTAATAATTTTCCAGAGGCAATCTATGGCTACAAATGTTATTAATCCAAAACCAAAAACAGGCTTCGATCTCAGTAGGATTCAGGAGCAATTTGAGTATAGCCTTAGCAGTCTTACTGTTAAGGATATGGCGATTTTTGCTCGTCAGTTTGCGGCTATGTTTAATGCCGGGGTGGCGATCGTGAGATGCCTTTCCGTGCTGCACGAACAGTGCTCTAATGCTAAGTTGAAACGAGCACTCAGGAGCATGAATGCTGACGTGCAAGAGGGGATAAACTTGGCAGAGGCGATGGCTAAGTTTCCTGATGTTTTTGACCAACTGTTTATCAGTATGGTGGCGGCGGGAGAGGTCGGCGGTGTGCTAGATGAAACCCTCGACCGTCTGGCGGTGATGATGGAAAAAAATCACAAGACGGAGGCTGAAATTAAATCTGCGATGTCTTATCCGAAGACTGTGTTTTTCATCGCGATTGTGATTTTTTTCGCAATGACGATTTTTTTGCTACCAACTTTCGCAAAAATCTTTAAGGATATTGGTGCAGACTTGCCTGCTTTTACGGTGTTTATGTTGGGGATTAGCGCATTTTGTACGGCTTGGCCTCCGATCCAACAACTGACAGTTATTGGGGTAATTATAGCGCTAAAATTTGCCTTTGATATGTACTACAAAACTCCAGTAGGTCACCTCCAAATCGATAGAATTGCGATGAAGTTGCCAATTTTTGGAGATTTGATTGAAAAATCGGCGGTGGCGAGGTTTTGCGTCATCTTTGGCTCGCTGACGCGATCGGGTGTGCCGATTCTTAGCTCTTTGGAAATTGTGCGAGATGTGGCGGGAAATCAGGCGATCTCAAATGCGATCGAATATGCAAGGCAGGAAATTCAAAGCGGTGGCATGATCAGTATTGCTTTGCAAGAACAAGCTGTTTTTCCCTCCTTGGCAATTCAAATGATGGCAATTGGCGAGGAGACTGGGGAACTTGACAAGATGCTGATGAAAGTTGGCGCTTTTTACGAAACCGAAGTCGAAGAAGCAGTCAAGGGACTTACCAGTATGCTAGAACCTCTGATGATTGTTGTGGTCGGTGGTATCGTAGGTTCGATTTTGCTGTCGATGTATCTGCCGATGTTCTCAGTGTTTCAGAAGCTGTAGACAATTGACAGTTGACAGTTGACAGTTGACAGTTGTTAGTTGTCAGTTGACAGTTGTCAGTTGTCCGTTGACAGTTGACTCTTGTCAGTTGGCAGTTGACAGTTGTTATTTGTTATTTAAGAGTTGTCATTAGCTTTGTTTGAGTTGTTAATAATGTTCAGTCAGTGATATGGCCTTGGCTAATCTTTGAATAACCAATGACCAATTGTTGCCAAGTAATGAATAACCAATTGCCAATTACCAATTACAAATTGCCAATTACAAATTGCCAATAACCAACGACAATTGACCAATGACTAATGACCAATGACTAATGACCAATGACTAATGACCAATGACTAATGACCAATGACTAATGACTAATGACTAATGACCAATGACTAATGACTAATAACTAATGACTAATTAATTGATTTAAAATGTCTGTAAAACAATCACATTACGAGGCTTTACTAGCACAGTACAGCGAATTTTCGGCAGCGATCGCCCTGCTGAAAAAATATCGGCTGTACATGGAGATGATTCCGAGTATCCGCCGCGCTAACGAAAGCTTAATTACCATTCCTTTGCCAATTGTGCGCTTGCGGGAGGGGGTTTCCTATGCGGGTAGGGGGGGGACTAGCATCTCTCCGGGACAGGCGGCTTGTTTGCCCTGCGATTTGGCGATTTTGATGTGCGATCCAGAGTGGAAAGTTAAAATTGGGGTGGAAATTTTGGTTTTTATTCACCGCCCTGGTGAAGATTTTTCGGATTTGTTGGGCCGCTGGCGGCAGTGTCAGGTTTGGTTGGATAAAACTTACGAGTGGGTGATGCCTTACCGCTACAGACATATTTTTAGCGATGAGGCTGAGGCTGTTCATCCGCTATTTGTTTTGTTTGAGGAAACTAGCGATCGCATTCAGCGCGGTTTGATGGCGGCGGGGTTGCCGTTTGTTGTTGAAAGTTTTGACTCGGGGATTGAGGAATTGGAGGATGAAGAGTTTCTCGGTAGCCCAGAATTGGGGAGTATGGGTGAAGAGAGTTATGAGTTGTAGGCGGTGGTGCGATCGAGAATGAGGTCTGTCTTGTAATGGTAATGGTAATTGGTAATGGGTAATCAGTAGACGAGCAATTGCATAAATATTTGATTGATAAATCAACCGCAGATGCAAGGCAGATCAACACAGATTAACGCAGATACATTTCTTGATTGGAAAGCTTAGGAGTGCAAGAGGTATAGTGTGTTCTATTTTGTTTGGTAAATTAAATTTAATTTAAAGATATAATTAACCGCAGAGAACGCAGAGGGCGCAGAGGAGAGAGAAAGAGGAAATTATAATTTTATTTAGATGAGTAGTATTTTTTATTAAACAGGAGCTATTGAGATGAGGTTGTTAAAATCCTGGCGTTTAGTTTTATTAGCTCTAGTTTTTGGGATGGCTGTAATTGTCTCAAATTGCGGCACTCCTGCAAATATTAGCAATAATTCTCCAACTGCGACAACTCCTGCGGCTGTTCCACCAGGGGCTTTAGTCTACGGTGCTGGCGGGCCGCCGGTGAATCTGGAACCGGGAAATGTTACTGATGGTAATTCGGTGATTGCGATCGACCAAATCTACAATCGCTTGACTGATTTTAAACCCGGAACCGTAGAACTCGCACCGAGTCTCGCTACTGAATGGTCGAGTTCTACAGATGGCAAAACTTGGACTTTTAAGTTGCGATCCGGGGTGAAGTTTCACGACGGCACGGATTTTGACGCGGATGCTGTTAAGTTTAATGTCGATCGCTGGTGGGATGCGAAAAATCCTCACGGGTATCGAGATTCGGGCAAAACTTATCAGATTTGGAAGAACTTTTTTGCTGGGTTTAAGGGTGATAAAGATTCGCTGGTCAAGGATGTGACGGTTGTTGATAAGTCTGCGATTAGGTTTGTGTTAAATCGACCTTTTGCGGCTTTTCCTTCGGCGATTGGGTCGGGTTATTTTGGGATTGCGAGTCCGGCGGCGGTGAAGAAAGCGGGTGCTAAATACGGCACTCCGGGGTCGCTGGCGGTGGGTACGGGGCCTTTTGTGTTTAAGGAATGGATCTCGGGCGATCGCATTATTTTAGAGAAAAATCCGAATTATTGGAAAGCGGGAACGCCGAAAGTCAATCAGTTGGTACTTCGTTTTGTGGACGATCCGGCGGCGAGACTCGCTCAATTGAGGGCTGGTCAACTAGATTTTACTGTGGATTTAACGCCGGATCAATTGAAAGAGGTGCAGGCGGATACTAATTTGGAAACTGTTTTGCGGCCTTCTTTTAATGTCGGTTATTTAGCCTTAAATCCGGGTTACGCACCTTTGGCGAAACCGGAGGTAAGACGGGCGATCGCCCAAACAATCAACAAGCAAGCCATAGTCAAGGCTTTCTGGGGAGAACTTGGCAAATATGATTCGCAATTTATCCCGCCTTCGCTGAATTGGGCGGAGTCTGACAAAGTTAAAGATTACGAATTTAACCCGCAGCAAGCTAAAGCAATGCTGGCGAAGGCCGGTTATCCCAACGGTTTTGATTTGGATTTGTGGTATATGCCCGTCAGCCGTCCCTATTTTCCCACGCCGAAGCCGATCGCTGAGGCTTTTGCTGCGGATTTAAGCGCGATCGGGATTCGGGTAAAGTTGCTGACAAAGGATTGGTCTGCTTATTTGGCCGATCGGCTAAAACCTCCGGGCTTTCAAGCTTTTATGATGGGTTGGACTGGGGATTATGGCGATCCTGACAATTTTTATTATCCTCACTTCGGGCCTGGTTCGACGGCGGATTTGGGAAATTGGAAAAATCCGAAGGTTTTGGAACTTTTGGATCGGGGGAGGGCGAGTGGGGATAAAGCAGCTAGAGGGAAAATTTATGCGGAAGTTAGCGAGATTTTGCATGGGGAGGCGGTGCGTTTGCCGATCGTACATTCGCAGCCACTTTTAGGGAAACGCAAGAATATTAAAGGTTGGATTCCGAGTCCTTTGGGTTCGGAGTCTTTTGAGGATGTGAGTAAGTCTTGAAAAATGCTGCATAGATTCAGACGTACGGTTGAAACCGCGTCTACACAAACAAAACAAGCCGGACGCCGGTTGAAGAAAATAAGGCAGAGAAAAATTTCGCAAAACACGATATCATCAGTTGCGAATTACTACTTATAAAAATGGCTAAATATATTGTTAAACGTTTGCTGGGAATATTACCAGTTCTGTTCGGAATCACGCTGCTGGTATTTGCTTTTTTGCACCTGATACCGGGAGATCCGGCGACTGTGCTTTTGGGAGAACGGGGAACTCCCGAACAGGTGGAAATATTGAAGGCTAGATTGGGCTTGAATCAGCCTTTACCTTGGCAATATTTGGCTTTTTTAAGTAGTTTGATTCGATTCGATTTAGGACATAGTATTATTAGCGGTATTCCGATTGTTGATGAAATCAGAAGTCGCTGGCCTGCTACTTTGGAACTGTCGGTGGCGGCGATGTTGGTGGCACTTATAATCGGAATTCCGGCGGGAATTTTGGCGGCTGTTCGGAAAAATAGCTGGCTGGACAATCTGACGATGAGCGGTTCTTTGATTGGCGTATCTTTACCAGTCTATTGGTTGGGATTGATGTTGATTTATTTGTTTGCTGTTTATCTGAAATGGCTGCCTCCTAGCGGGCGAATTAGTGTAGATTTGGGGTTTGGTTTTAAGCCAATTACGGGTATTTATGTTTTGGATGCTTTGCTGAGGTGGGATTTGGTGGCTTTGCGGGATGCGATCGCCCATTTAATCCTCCCAGCCTTAACTTTAGGAACAATCCCCTTGGCGATTATCGCTCGAATTACTCGTGCTGCAATGCTGGAAGTGCTGGCGCAAGATTACATCCGCACGGCGCGGGCTAAGGGTTTGCCGGAATTTTGGGTGGTTTTTAGACACGCTTTGAAAAATGCGTTTTTGCCGATCGTCACAACTATAGGTTTGCAGTTCGGCACGCTTTTGGGCGGCGCGATTTTGACTGAAACGATTTTCTCGTGGCCGGGAATTGGTTCTTGGATTTATAGCGGGATTCTGACGCGGGATTACCCAATTGTGCAAGGAGGAGTAATCTTTGTTGCTGTGACTTTTGTACTGATCAATCTGGCGGTTGATATTTCCTATGCTTTTTTTGACCCGAGAATTCAGTATCGTTAATTAGAAGGGAAGTTCTACAGCAAATGCTTGTTTAACATCCGGCTGTAGTAGGTAGTAAATGCTAGCGATCGCAAAACCCAGAGATAGAAAATTGACTGCTGCACCTGCGCTACCCAACATTTTGGCAATTTGGGTGACGACGGCGATGACATGGATAATTAATGTTCCAGTCCAAGCCCATTTTTTTAGTTGAAACAAACCCCATGCTAAGACTAGGGAAATAATTCCGATAATTATCGCGATCGCCGAAAAAATTGCAATGAAGCCGCCGATGACAGTGCCAACTTTTGCGCCGAATCCAACCGCGCCGAGACCGCCCAAAACGCCTGCAAATAGTAAGATGAACAAGCCGTCAAGCAGACTGAAGATGCCACTAATTAACTGTAAGATTGCCAGAACTGTAACGCTTTGAGGACGATTCATGTTGAAGCTTTTCCATTTTCAACGGATTTGCAAAATATTTTAACCTGTTGCGGGCACAGGGCACATAGATATTCAGGACTTGGACACTGTACGATCGACAAACGGGTTTATGAGATGTCAGCGTCTTCATACTGTGTAGTTACCGGGCGCGCACTGTGCGATCGCCCTACAAGACAACCCACGACTTACTGGAAGCCGATCGCCCACGCGGCAGATCCCGCCTCCGCAGAAAGTCAGTTGAGTGCGATCGAAGTTTGAGCTCGCCTCTTGAGACTGAAAAAACTTAACATTATTTAATAAGTTGCAAAGATTAGCTATAATTGTTTACAGGTGCTGGTTGGGGAACTTTTTTTAAATCACCCGATCGGATGAGTCTGAAAGACGATGCCGCGCATCAGAAAAAATTTTACCTTTAAGGTAATCCTGAGATTTAATTAGGTGAGTCGGTATGATCGTTAGCCCCAAAAAGGAAGCTGCTCAGGTCAAGGTGGAAGATACTCAAATTGTAGACACCAAGGCCCCAGAGACTAAAATTGCAGATAAAAAAACCGCCCAAAAGCAATCCCCGAAGAAAACCGCGCGGAAGATGCCGCGGTGGGCGATCGGTTTGGTTGCAGCCGGGTTGCTAGCTGTACCGACTACCATATATATATCAAAAAGTCGATCGCAGCCGAAAGTAGATGCGATCGCAGCGATGACAGTGCCGGTGGAAGCGCAAAACCTGACGGTGCGGATCACGTCTAGCGGGACGGTACAACCCGTACAGCGCGTGAATCTCAGCCCCAAAGGCTCCGGTCGGATCGCAGAGTTATTTGTCGAACAGGGCGATCGCGTCGAAGCAGGACAAATTGTGGCCCGCATGGAAAGCCGCGATGTGGAAGCTCAACTGGCTCAAGCCAAGGCCCGCGAAGCCAGCATTAGAGCTAAACTTGCCAAAATTGAAGCCGGAAATCGATCGGAAGACATCGCCAGCGCCCGCGCGCGTTTAGAGCAAGCCCAGGCTAGTCTGGCGCAACTCCAAGCCGGCAGCCGCGTCGAAGAAGTTGCAGGAGCCAGAGCTCGCTTGGAGCAAACTCAAGCCCGCTTACAGCAACTCAAAGCCGGCAGCCGCGTCGAAGAAGTCAGCCAAGGGCGAGCTCGTTTAGCCCAAGCTCAAGCCCGTTTAGCAGACGCTCAAACTGGCAGTGTCAAACAAGAAATTGCCCAAGCACAAACGCAAATTGAATCGAGTAAAGCTCAAGCCGAACTAGCAGCTCAGCGGGTGGAACGCAACCGCCCGTTAGTCCAAGAAGGTGCTCTTGCTCAAGATAAACTGGATGAACTGATTAAGGAAAATCGCACTGCCAAAGCTAAGGTAACAGAAGCCCAAAAACGCTTGCAACAACTGCAAGAAAGTCGGGAGTCGCAAATTCAGCAACTCCAAGCTGCTGTGGAAGTCGAGCAGCAAGCATTGAAGCAGTTGCAAAACGGCACGCGATCGGAAGAAATTACCAAAGCCGAGGCAGAAGTTGCTGAAGCTAGAAGTAAATTAGCACAAACAGAAAACGGCAACCGTCCAGAAGAAATCGCCAAAGCCGAAGCAGCAGTTGCTGAAGCCAGAAGCCAATTAGCTGTCCAAGAAAACGGCGCTCGCCCGGAAGAAATAGCTTCGGCTAAAGCTGATTTAGCCGAAGCTCAGGCTCAAGTCCGCTTTCAAGAAGTGCAGTTAGAAGATACAAAAGTTCGCGCTCCTTTTGCAGGAGTTATTACTCAAAGATACGCGATTCAAGGAGCTTTTGTAACCCCGGCAACTTCGGCATCGGAAGCTACTTCGGCAACTTCGACATCTATTGTCGCTCTCGCTAGAGATGTGGAAGTTTTGGCGAAAGTCCCGGAGGCAGATATCAGTCAAATTAAACCGGGTCAAGTTGTGGAAATTGTGGCTGATGCTTATCCAGATAAAGTGTTTAAAGGCAAGGTTAAATTAATTGCGCCCGAAGCTGTGAAAGAACGGGATGTGACGCTGTTTCAAGTGCGCGTCGCCATTGACACTGGCAAGGATTTCTTGCAGTCGGGGATGAATGTAGATTTGAGATTTGTCGGTCAAAAACTGAGCAATGCTTTGGTTGTTCCGACTGTGGCGATTGTGACCAATAAAGGTCAAACCGGTGTGCTGGTTCCCGATGAGAAACAGCAGCCGAAGTTTAAGCCTGTGACGGTGGGATCGACTATTGGTAACAAGATTCAGATTTTAGAGGGTGCTAAGGCGGGCGATCGGGTTTTTACTGAACTTCCTGCTGGTAAAAAGTTGGAGGATATTATTAAGACTCAGAAGTAGAGGAAGTTGGGCAACAAAGGTACGTTGTTGCGCTTAAGCGCTCTTTCCTAATCTTATAAAGAGCGCTGAAGCGCAACTACATACCTAAGAGTTAACTTTTTTTTAAATAAAGGT
>NZ_JAEQCX010000137.1:0-18125 GCF_020738035.1 Microcoleus sp. PH2017_28_MFU_U_A | reverse complement strand
CTGGATGTTGGTTTATCACTCAAGTTAGAAACAATTTTCATGAATCTATTTGTTCTTCTTGCATCTCCCAATTGAGTCTTTTCTAATTCTTCCCTTACCTATTGATCGATCATTTTAATCTCATTCCTGGGCGATCGCCCGATCGTTTAACATCACAGATGTTGATTTTTGTCAAATTTATTGTTAAGAAAGATGTTTATAAAGCATAGTTTTTTAAGGGGGGTTAGGGGGGATCTGTCTTAAGTGAACAGTATTGGGTTATATAAGAAGATAGAGATGAATACAGGACGATGCAATCGGATTTGATATTATTTGTTAGTTGGCAGTTGTTAGTTCCCACCAATGCCCAATGCTCAATGCTCAATGCCCAATGCCCTGTTTGGCCAATGCCCTGTTTGGCCAATTCCTAATTCCCAATTACATCAAAATTGGGGAAGATTCCGGCTTGCTGGCGTGACAAATACGATTTTTGCCTTCGGTTTTGGCTTGATAAAGGGCGCTGTCAGCGCTGCGAATTAGGATGTCGGGAGATTGCTGGGCAGAAGGAATCGCTGTGGCAATTCCGCAACTGACGGTAACGTAGGAGCCGATCGACGATCGCGCGTGGGGCAGTTGCAAGCTGGCAATGCGATCGCAAATTTTCCGGGCGACAATGTTTGCCCCTTCGGCGCTGGTGTTGGGCAGCACTATGGCAAATTCTTCGCCGCCGTAGCGGGCAGGCAAATCCCCAGCCCGCTTGGTACAAGAGGCGATCGCCTTGGCAACTTGGCGCAAACAATCGTCGCCGCCGAGGTGCCCGTAAAAGTCGTTATAAAGTTTAAAAAAGTCGATGTCAAACATAATTAAAGACACTGGCAGTTCCTCTCTTGCCAATCTGCGCCACTCTAACATCAAAACGCGATCGAACTGGCGGCGGTTGGCAATGCCCGTCAGTCCGTCAGTAGTGGCCAGTTCCTGCAATTTTTGATTGGCTATTGCTAGCTGGCGGTAAAGTTGAGATTGTTCGATCGCGATCGCCACTTGATTCGCCAAGTGCTGTAAAAAATCTATTTCCCACTGCTGCCATTCCCTCGTCTCGCTGCAATTGTATGCTGTCAGCATTCCCCACAAATTATTGCGATTTTCTCTCTCTAAATCCGGCGCACTTTTTCCCTGTGCCTGCGGTTTGCCAACAGCCGGCAGCGAGAGATAATTTTCGGCTGCATATTGATTTTTTTCTGCATCCCAAATACTACCTTCTAGTCTTTGGTTTGCCGTTTCCCAGTCGCCCGATTGCCAAATTGGCACGCTTAAAACTGCTGCAATTTCACAATCTGCCAGCAATTCTTTGCAACTGCCAGACAATGCGGCCGCGTTCACATCTGCTATTGCTTGTACCGACTGGGATTCGAGCAAGAAAAAGCATGAAACTGCCAAAGCAGCATTAATATTTTGGTTTTCAATATAACCGTCTGGCAAACCGTCACCTGCGACGATCGCACCTTTTTGCTCTTCCCCGTCAAATTGAGACGCCCAATCCTGACAGCGATAAATTAAAACCCGGTCTGTTTTGAGAAATTGGCGCACTTCTGCTACGGTACTTTGAAGAATGCTTGCCGCGTCTATTGACGATCGAATATGTTCGATCATTTGTCCCAACAGCCGCTCTCGGATCGCCTGCTGTCGCAATTGTTCTTCGACTTGTTGGCGTTCGATCGCGTAATGGATTGCTCGCACCAGCAGAGTTCTCTGAAATCTTCCCTTTACCAAACAATCTTGAGCGCCCGATCGCAATACCGACAGCGCCGTATTCTCATCATTGCTATCCGTCAGCACCACAACTGGCACTGTGGGCGATCGGGCTTTCAAAACGGCGAGATCCTCGCTTCCCCCCAAGCCGTCTGACACTGACAAGTCTAATAGTACGGCGTCAAACTTTTCTGCTTCCAGACACGCCAGTCCCCTCTCCAGAGATGTAACAGTTTGGAGGCGAAACACAGCCTCGCTGAATGACCCTAAAAGATCTTCGATCAGCGTTGCATCTGCGAGGTCATCCTCAACCAACAAAATTTTCAGACATTGGTTACGTGTTAACACAACTATAGCGTTTGGAGCCGGTTTAAGGAAAGTTTTTTGTTTTGAGAGCGATACTGGCGATCGGCACTAAACAACAATAATATCTTCTAGCGGCGGGTTGAACCCGGATTTTTTCTAGCCGGCAGTGGAGCACTGCTCTCACCCACCCTCCCCATCAGCCTGTTTATTTGTACATACCTACTGATTTGCGTTTGCGATCGAGCCAATATGTCGGTCTATCAAATTCAGTTTACACTCAAACTATCGATCTAGCCATCAATTAAAGCTTACAGATCCGCAGGCGGGAGCGAAACGATTTCAAACCAATACTGGCATAAAGTCTTCATTACTTCCACCAATCCTTGAAAAGTGACTGGTTTAGATATGAAAGAATTCGCACCCAAGCGGTAGCAAAGCAAGATATCTCCGCTGCGGTGCGACGTTGTGAGAATCACCACCGGAATTTGTTGAAACTGGGGGTCAGATCTGATCGAAGTTAGTGCTTCTCGCCCGTCAAGCCTCGGCATATTCAGATCCAAAAGTATCAGGTCTGGTCGATGCCAATTGCTGCCACCAGCATATTGACGGCGACGGTACAAATAGTCTAGCACTTGTTCTCCATTTTCCACAAATTCGCTTCTGATTGGTAATCGAACTTCTCGCAGTGCTTCCTCCACCAAAAAGCGCGTGTCCTCGTCATCGTTTGCTATTAAAATAGTAAATTTTTTCTTTTCATTTTTCTTTGGATAATTCACGGCTTGGCCTCACGACTAATTGATTTTGTGAGGTAGCGGGACTTGAAGCGGTTTGCGATCGCCTGCAAAGCATCTGTTGCCACGACGATCTGGCAAATCTGGCCCATAACACTGAATTTGTGTTGCAGCAATTGGCGGTTTTGCATAATTCGCAAATGTTTGTCACTAATCTTTGTTTCACTTGGCAGTCTCTGGGAGAACCGGCAAACGGCAAAGACATCAGAAATGCTTGTCCGGAAATTCCTACTAAAACTACTGTATCCCAAAGCCAGGTGCTCTGGATACAGTTGAAACAAACTGACAAGTCTGGCGCACACCGCTGATTTTTAAGTTGTATAGGGAGCGAGCTAATATCTTTATACTGAATGATTTTTAGCTTGATGTCATCAGTGAATATGCTAAAATTTATGAGTATTTGTATAAAAAAATGATAAATATATTTAGAGTTTAAGCAAATGACTGCTCACCGATCCAAGCAGAATGCTGATTTCAATGTGTAACAGGAACAGAAAAATAAAAAGTCGAGCCTCGACCAGGTGATGATTCTACCCAAAGCCGGCCGCCATGCCGATCGACAATTCTCTGACAAATCGCTAAACCGATACCTGTTCCCGAATACTCTTTTTGGGTGTGCAAGCGCTGAAAAATCTGAAAAATTCGTGGATGGTGCTGTTCGGGAATGCCAATACCGTTGTCCTGCACCGCAAACACCCAGTTATCCCCCTGAAGCGAAGCGCCCACCTGTACCACCGGCGCCTCGCTGCTACGGTATTTAATGGCATTGCCAATTAAATTTTGAAACAGTTGCAACAGTTGAAAACAGTCACCTCTTACCATTGGCAAATCGCCCCTAGTTACAGTAGCTTGATGCTTGCGGATTGCCAACTGCAAATTAGCGCAAGCATCCTCAAAAACCTGATTGCAATTTATCAGCTCAAAAGGTTTTTGACTGCGACCGACTCGCGAATACTCCAGCAAGTCATCAATCAGCGCCTGCATCCGCACGCAAGAATTAACAATATTGCCGACAAATTTATTCCCCTGGGCATCAAGTTGGTTTTGATAGCGCCGTTCTAATAGTTGAGCGTAGCCTGCAATCGTGCCCAAAGGTGCTTGCAAATCGTGAGAAGCCACGTAGGCAAACTGTTCTAATTCGGCATTAGAACGAGTCAGTTCTTCAGCATAACGGGTTTGAGTTTCTAAACTTGCTTGCAGCAATTCTTGTACCAGCTTGCGCTCGGAAACATCCTCGATCGCACAAATCAAATATTGCGCGGTTCCCTCAGCATCGCGCATTACCGAAACAGTAACATTCGCCCAGCGCACTTCCCGATCTTTGCAGATCAAACGCTTTTCCCGAGAAAAAGTTTGAATTTCCCCGCATAACAGCAACCGCACGTATTCTCTGCCAGCTTCGATGTCATCAGGGTGAGTAATTGCCTGCCAATCAAGCTGCAACAATTCCGATTCTGCATAGCGGACAATTTGGCAAAAGCCGGGATTTACTCGCAAAAATTCACCTGAAAGTGTAGTTTTAGCGATGCCCACTGCTGCTTGCTCAAATATCGCGCGGAAACGTTCTTCACTTTCTCGCAGGGCAATTTCTCCTCGTTTGCGATCGGTGATATTGCGAAATGTTACTGCCAGACCGTCGTTTAATTTGACCGCAACAATGTGCAGCCAAGCACTTGTCTCTGAATTGTGTTCATAATAAAATTCTTGGTCTAAAATTTCTCCGGTTTCTACGACAGAAACGTACAAATCAAATAACCCATTATTGCGAATCTCGGGAATTTCTGCCAACAAATGATTGCCAACTATCGCATTTAATGGCCGACCAGAAATATTGTTGGCAGCAGGGTTGACTAACAGCCACAGGAAATCTACAATCTTTCCCTGACTGTTGCGGACGGCAGAATAAGCCACCACACCGTCTAAGGAACTATTTAAGACGCTAGCAAGCAGCGACTGCGACTGTTGCAGTTCAGTGTTTTGCTCTTTTAGTTGCTGTTGCAGTTTTTGCAAGCAGACTTGCTTGTCGATGCGCGCTAAAACTTCTTCTACTTGAAATGGCTTGAGAATATAGTCGGCGCCGCCCACTCGAAAAGCTTGTAATTTATCATTAATCTCATCTAATACACTTAAAAAAATTACCGGAATTTGTTCAGTTTCCGGTGTAGCTTTCAGTCTCCGACAAACTTCATAACCGTTCATTTCCGGCATTCTGATGTCGAGCAAAATTAAATCGGGGCAATGGGCGATCGCAGCCTTCAACGCCAGTTTACCGCAAATAGCTCGACAAACTTGATACCCCTGGGCAGTTAGCAGCTCGGATAAGAACCGCAGATTGCTCGGTTGGTCGTCAACCACCAATACTTTAATTTCACTATGCTCCATTTATTTTAAAATAGATTGAGTTAAATCCATTATCCTATCGAGTCGGTAATCTGCCAGCAAATCTTTTAAAGCCTCAGCTAACGTTGGATGAGTTTCCGAAATGCGATCGACAATTTGAATCGCCAGCTCTTCATCAACATCATTAACTGCGTCGTAGAGTTCCTGCACCCAACTTCGAGGCATCTGGGCGAGCAGCGGCGAGAAAAATGAATCTGGTTTTTCGCTCACAAAATAACGCCGTAAAGCCCCGACAGGGAGCGCGGGCAATTCTTGATAGATATAGCGCACTCCCAAGTAAGAAGCGATCTTATCAAAGAGCATTTGCTCTTGAAAAGGTTTCCGCACAAAATCGTCGCAACCTGCGGCAAGAATTTCGCCTTTTTTTTCCTCAAAAGTGCTAGCAGTCAGAGCAATAATTACAGTTCGACGCTCAGATGGTTTCTCTTTAGCTCTAATTTGTCTGACGGCTTCAAAACCGTCCATTACAGGCATTCGCGTATCCAGCCAAATTAAATCAGGGTGCCAACTTTCCCAAAGTTCAAGAGCTTGGAAGCCGTTTTCCGCTTCTCGGACTTCAAAACCAATTGGTTGCAGCATTTTCACCAGCAGCAGCCGATTTTCTTGATTGTCGTCAACTGCTAAAATCCGATAAATCGGTTGATCTGGTTGTAGTGCGATCGCCCGCTGCGATGTCGCCACTGTTATTTCAGATGAAGTAGCGGGAAATACTCGGATATTAAATTTAAAAATGGTTCCCTCACCTAAAACACTTTCTACCTCAATATCTCCGCCCATGATCTCTACATATTTTTTAGTGATTGTCAAACCCAATCCCGTACCGTCAGCCGCTTGTTTGCCAGCTTCTGTTTGCACGAAAGCCTCAAATAACTTGTCAATTTCTGCTGTTGCTATGCCAACTCCCGTGTCTTCAACTTCAAACAAAATAAAATAGCAATCGTCCGAAGTAGAATTAGGATAAACCTCCGATTTTGCGGGCTGGTGGTTGGCTTGCACAGCGCGCAGCCAAATACTGCCGCAGTTTGGTGTAAATTTTAGGGCATTTCCCAGCAAATTAATTAAACATACGCGCAGCTTTTTTTCATCAGTTTTGATGTATTGGGGAACATTCGGCTGCACGGAAAATCTTAGTTGCAAATTTTTGGTTTCAGCTTTGATTTGAAACATCTCTTCGAGAGTGTCGAGGAGTTGATAAAGGTCAAAGCTGCGTTCATCTAAGCCAATGATCCCAGCTTCTATTTTGGACAAGTCTAAAACATCGTTAATTAGTTCCAGCAAATGTTGACCGCTGCGGTTGATAATTCGGAGATTTTCAATATTTTCGTGGCTGAGTAAAGAGTCGCGGCTCATGACTTGGGTAAAACCCAGGATGGCGTTCAGGGGAGTCCGCAATTCGTGGCTCATGTTGGCAACGAATTGACTTTTTGCTAGGGATGCAGCGGCTGCGGCTTCTTCGGCTTTTTTGCGTTCTATTATTTCTTGTTGCAGTTCGGTATTGCGATCGATCAATTGTTTTTTCAGTCTTTGGATGGTCAGTTGATGTTCGATTCTCGCTAAAACTTCTGCTACATGAAACGGTTTGGTTATAAAATCTACTCCTCCTACTTTAAAGGCGGTTACTTTGTCTAATACTTCATCTAAAGCGCTAATAAAAATAACTGGAATTTCTGATGTTTTCGGATCGAGCTTGAGCTGCGTGCAGACTTCATAGCCGTCCATTTCCGGCATTTTTATGTCGAGCAAAATCAAGTCTGGAGAACCTGAACGCGCTGCTCTGATTGCCATTTTGCCGTTGATTACGCCCCGGACTTTGTAGCCGCGATCCGACAGCGTTGCTGATAAAACTTGCAAATTTTCGGGAGTGTCGTCAACAATTAATATGTTGCCTTTATTATTTTCTGTTTTATTGGTGGTCATTGATGGTATTTTGTGTTAAATTTATAATTGCTGAAATTATGAAAACCGATTAAATCGTCATTATAGCACTCGCTCCAGCATCAACTACTTCTATATTTACAGAACTTACCTACAAAAAAACGATAAACCGGGTTTTTCAACCAAGATAGAGAGCCTTCAACAGTTGACAGTTGACCGCTTGACAGTTGACAGTTTGAGAGCGACCTCTACCTATAAAGAAGAGGATTGGAGTAATGAATAGTCTGATTTTAATTTCTCCCTCGAAGGCGGGCGGGCTTTCAACCAATTCTTTCTGGTAATACGATTTTAGATGGGGAATGAATGATTCCATCAGGGTTGGGAGTGCTGGCAAAGCAGTTGCTTTTTTTGTGTAACTGGTATAACGAGATATTTTCGTTATAAAACCCAGTTTCTTCGTCCACCTTTATACTGATTTAAATAATCATCAAAGATAGTTTAGCCGATCGCCCACGAGCAAGTTTAGCAATAGTCGATCGACCTCAACCATCAATAATCCTGAGCCCGCCCCTCTCCTCTCCCCTCTCCCTTCCCCCCTCTTCCTGATGACTGATGACTAATGACTGATGACTGATGACTAATGACTTCTTCCTTCTTCCCTCAAACATTTCTAAATTCCTCAATCAAATCAATAATCCGATCGCACCGGAAGTTATTCGCCAAATCGGCGATCGCGCTGCGGTAAGGAGCATCAACAGGAGGAATCGACAACAGCAGCCGAAAAATCTCCTCGTTATCAACCGAATCCGCCGCCTCGTACAACTCATCAACCCATTGGGGAGGCATAGCTTCAAAAAATGAAGAATTCAGCGCAACAGGCAAAGGAGCCGTCACAGTCGGCGCCGAAACGTCACCACCAGCCACAGCATCAGAACTTAGCGAAGCTTCTCGATCGTAAACATAGCGGACACCCAGATACTTAGCCATCTTTTCCAGAATGACTTGTTCCCGAAAAGGCTTCGCGACAAAATCATCGCACCCAGCAGACAAAATCACCGATCGCTCTTCATCAAAAGCACTCGCCGTCAGAGCAATAATCACCGTTGCTTGACCCTTCAAATGCGCTTTAATCTGTTTAGTAGCTTCGTAGCCATCCATCACCGGCATCCGCATATCCATCCAAATCAAATGAGGTTCCCAACTCGACCACATGGACAAAGCTTCAACGCCATTTTCAGCCTGCCGCACAGTAAAACCGAGACATGACAGCATTCTCACCAGCAACAAACGGCTTTCCAGGCGATCGTCCACAGCTAAAATGCGGTATTCCGGCTGTCCGGGTTCCAGGCCCACAACGCGACGAGTTGTTTGAGCCACCTGAATTTCCACTTCATTAGGGAGCGAAACTTTAACATCAAATCTAAAAATGCTGCCGTTACCGACGCTGCTTGTCACCGTCATTTCTCCTCCCATTAACTCAACGAACTGTTTGCTGATCGGCAAGCCTAAACCAGTTCCTTCATGAGCTTTTTTCCCGCTTTCTGTCTGAGCAAAAGGCTTAAACAAACTATCCATTTCTTGGGCAGAAATTCCCGCCCCCGTGTCTTCCACTTCAAAGAGCAAGCAGCAATTTGCGATCCTCTTCGAGGGCTGCGCTAACGGCGGAATCTCTTCGTTATTTCTATTTGACAACAGCTCATGTTTGATTCTCAAGTTGACACCACCTTCCGCCGTAAACTTGATCGCATTTCCCACCACATTAATTAATACTTGACGCAACTTACTTTCATCTGTTTCTACATATTGAGGGAGGTTGGGCGCAGCATCACAAATTAACTGCAACCCTTTTTTTTCGGCTTGCAGCTTCAGCATATCTTCAGTATTTTCTAGCATTCTGTGCAAGTCGAAGGTGCTGTTATTGAGTGTCACCAGCCCGACTTCGATTTTTGACATTTGCAGAATATTGTTGATCAGATCGAGCAAATGTTCCCCGCTGCGGCTAATAATTCCTAAATATTGCTGTTGGTCACTACCGAAGGCTGCGTCGCGCGCCAGCAGTTGAGTGAAACCGAGAATCGCGTTGAGGGGAGTTCGCAATTCGTGGCTCATATTCGATAAAAATTCACTTTTCGCCCTGTTCGCTCTGTCGGCTTCTTCTTTGGCTTTTTGCAGCGATATTTCTGCTTGTTTGCGCTCAGTAATATCGCTGGCAGTGCCTGTGGTGCCGGTGATATTTCCTGCTGCATCCAATCGCGCGATCGCCTTTGTATTGACATCTATCTGCCTGCCGTCTTTCCCTAATACTATACTTTCGTACTGAAACACAGCATCTCCCGTCAGCAAGCGCTGCTGAAGTTCTCGGTTCCGGTCTATCTGTGCTGGTGCTAAGAAATCGCTAAAAGAATAGCCGAGCATTTCTTCCGGGTCATAACCGTAGATTTGTTTGACAGCTTGGTTGACAAAAGTCAGGTGTCCTTGGGCATCGCAAGACCAGATAATATCTTGGGAAGTTTCAACTAAATGACGGTATTTTTCTTCGCTTTCTGCTAATGCTATTTCCGCCAGTTTGCGGGCAGTAATGTCCATCAAAGTTGTGAAGAGTTTAGTCACTTGCCCTTGTTTGTTGACAACTACTTCTCCTCTGGATTCGATGTAGCGGATCGAGCCGCCTTCACTTGTCTGTGACGGGCAAGTATCCGCAGCAATTGTCGATTCCGGGCGCAGGATGCGATATTCCAAACTGTAGGATTTGCCGCTAGCAATAGCAGCGTCGATCGTTGTTTGCCATTTTTGGCGATCGTCCGGATGCACGTATTGCGAAAACTCACTTAGTGTTGGCGCAGCCTCGGTTGCATCGAGATCGAAAATATGAGATAATTCTTCCGACCAAGTAGTTGTATTGGCAGAAAAATCGCATTCCCAATTGCCGACGCGGGCGATTCTCTGCGCTGCGGCTAAAGATGCAGCTAGAGCCCGGAGTTTTTCTTCTGCCAATTTGCGATCGCTAATATCTTGAATCACCGAAATCACGCAGGTTTCGCCGTGAATGTCAATGATTTCAGCAGACACCAGCCCGGTTCTGAGTTCCCCAGTTTTAGTGCGCCAATCAAATTCGTAGTTACGAACAATTTTTTGTTCGTCTAACATTGCAAACAACTTGGCGCGGGCTTGTGTACTTTCCCAAAGATTCAAATCAAGCGCCGTGCGATCGATAATTTCTGCTGCCGAATAACCAATTGTCTGACAAAAAGCCTCATTGACTTCTAAATAACGACCGTCTTTAAGTCTAGTAATAGTAATTGGGTTGGGAGAAGAACGAAAAGCTTTAGCAAACTTTTCCTCAGACAAGCGCAGTTGTGCAGTCCGCTCCTCAACTAAAGTTTCCAATTCTTGATTCAGCTTTTGGAGTTGAGCATTTTGTTCCCCTAATTGCTTCTCCATAAAATAGCTGTTGACCGCTTCTTTTAAGGTCAACTTCAAATCTTCTGACTGCCAAGGCTTAGAGATGTAGCGGTACAATTTAGCATATTTAATAGTATTGGCCACAGCTTCGAGGTCTGCTTGCCCCGTCAGCATAATTTTGATAGTTTTTGGCGAAATTATGTGAATCTGCTTCAGCAATTCGTCCCCTTTGATATTGGGCATCAGGTAGTCGGAAATCACAGCCACGATTTCGCAACCCTCTTCCAGCAATTCATCTATCAACTCTAAAGCCTCTTCGCCGCCTTCGGCTGTTTCTAATAAATGTTCTTCTCCCAAGGCTTTTTTTAACTCAATCTTCAAACTTTCAAGGATGATCGGTTCGTCATCCACGCAAATAATCACAGGTTTATTGTTCATATTTTTGCTAAACCAGATTTTATAGTTTCTACTAATTCTTGACCGTCCCACGGCTTGTACAAACAGCGGTGCAAGTTTGCCTGCTCTTTCACCCGTTGTATTGCTATTTCATCAGCTTGCCCGGTCAGCATAACTTTCACAATATTGGGATATTTTTGGTGAACCCGGATCAAAAATTCATCTCCTTTAAGACCCGGCATCAACCAGTCAGATACTATGACCAAAATATCGCTTTCCTCTTCTCCTTGAATTTCCTCAATAATTTCGAGAGCTTCATCGGCATTTTCTGCTACTTCATAGAGGTAATCATCACCAAATTCTTTTTTCAGTTGAATCTTCAAACTGTTTAAGATTACAACTTCATCGTCAACACACAAAATTACTGGTTTTGGCATAAAATTTTACTCTTTTTTGATTTTAAAATTAACGGGCATATTGAGCCAAATTTTAATTATTGGTCTCAGTGATTTCGATAGGCAAGGATACAGTAAATTTGGTTTGACCAGGCACGCTTTCTACTTGCAGTTTACCTTGGTGTTTTTTAATGATTTTATGAACGATATCCAATCCCAAGCCGCTGCCTTCTCCAGGAGGTTTAGTAGTGAAAAATGGCTCAAAAATTCTAGGCATAATCTCTGGAGGAATGCCGGGGCCGCTGTCGGTAATACTGACTGATATTGCGTTATCTTGGTGTTTGACCTCAATTTTTAACATTCCTTTGTTGCCCATCGCTTGTAAAGCATTATGAAGCAAATTTGTCCAAACTTGATTTAGTTCATCAGGATAGCATAGCATAGAGGGTAAATCATTACCATAATTCCTGACGACTTCCACACCATGTTTGATTTGGTAGTGGTAAAGCGTTAAAACAGTATCAATCCCGTCGGTAATATTGGCGATCGCCTTGGAACCCGACTGGTCGTAACGAGAATAGCTTTTCAAGGCAAAAACAATTTTGGCTGCCCTATCTGTCGCAGTAACAATATTTTTAGTGCTTTTTTGTACCGTAGCAAATTCGTAAGCGGTTTGTAAAATATTTGGACTTGCGCTGTCTTTCAACAAAGGTAAAAAACGTTCTAAGTTATTGCAAATACCAATATCTAACAAGGTACAAGCAAGGCTGTCAGCGTCGTCAATTTTTTCTGATTCTAATTGCCGCTGCAAAAGTTTTTTCAACTGACGTTTTTCTTTACTAGATAAGTTGTCTGTTTCCTTACTTGAGTTGTACAGCAGGGCAAAGAAATCCTGCTGCCGTTCCGGGGATAGTTGCTTGAAAAATATCGGTAACTGGTGCAATTGTTCGGCCCAGAAGTCGGCGATGTTCTGCACCGAAGAGCGAATCGCCCCTAAAGGAGAATTGATTTCGTGGGCAACTCCGGCAATTAACTGTCCGAGGGCTGCCATTTTTTCTGATTGAATCAGCTCTTGTTGAGTGCGCTTCAGTTCTTCTAGGGTATGAGCTAATTCTACATTTTTTTTGCACAGCGCTGACTCTGCTAGTTTGCGGGCGCTGATGTTGCGGGCAACCCAAATCACTGCATCTTTTGAGAACAGAGAAATACAGGCGGAAAACCAAATTTCGCGATCGCCAACTGTTAAACTGTAGTCGAAATTGAGGGTTTGTTGCGTCTCTAACACTTGCTGAACTAGCATCCACCAATCATCGGGGTTGTCGTCGTCAAAAAAATGTTCGACCGTCAGGCTGACTAGATCGCAATCCGGCTCATAAACTGCCGCCGTATTAGTCGGCAAAACCTCTATGTTGCCATGAATATTTAGTACGAGAACGATGTCTGTCATCGCTTCAAAAACTGCACGAACTTTGGTTTCAGAAAAGTGTAATTTTTCTTCTAGCAATTTGCGATCGCTAATTTCTTGCTGTAATTCTTGGTTGCTGGCTCCTAGTTGAACCGTGCGTTCTCGAACTCGCTGCTCCAGTTCGGTGTTGAGGCGGCGGACTTCAGCTTCAGCGGTGGCGCGGTCTTGTATTTCCTTCTTTAACTGACTGTTCGTGTTAATTAATTCTAAAGTACGCAGCTTAATTTGCTCTTCTAGATTTTCATTTAATAACCGCAACTGTTCCTCTATTTCGGTTCTGCGAAGCGCTTCTTTTTGCAATTGTTCGTTCACTTTTTTTAACTCCAGGATATTTTCGGCAACTGTTTCCTGCAAAAGCTCGACATTCGCGTGCATTTCTACCGGATCTAAGGCGTGCAGCAGGCTACTTTGGGTGATAATTCCGGCTAAATATCCTCCATCGTCCACCACCACCAACCGCCGGATGTGGTGATCCTGCATGAACTGGTGAGCCTCCCACAATGTGGCTTTTGCCTGCAACGGCATCAGGGGAAAACTCATCGCGGCGGCGGCGCGAGTGCCAGCGAAATCGAGTCCGGTAGCTTGGAATTTAACAATGTCCCGTTCTGTAATTATGCCCACTGGTTTCTGATTTTTGTTGTCGCACTCATTGCAAATGACTATGCAGCTTTTGCGCTCAGTTGCCATCTGTTTTGCCACTTCTAAAACTGAGGTGTTAGTTGAGGCAATTCTTACTTCTGCGGTCATAATTTCTTCGGCGCGCCGCATTTGCAGCAAGTCGCCCGGTTTCAGGATTTGACGGATGCTTTCTCCGGTGATGGCGCCCAGCAAGTTTCCGCTGTTGTCTGTAACGGGCAAGTGACGGATTTTTGCCGATCGCAATATACTCAATATTTTGAAGATATTCCCCGCTTTATCGAGGGAAATGGCGATCGGCTTTTCAGTCATTACCTCAGCAATTATCAGCCCTGCTAGCGGTATTTCGCTCGCAGTTATTTTCACAACATCGCGCTCTGTAAAAATTCCCATCAGTTGCCGCTCAAACGCGATTAAAACGCAACTGGCTCTCGCCTGAGTCATGGCGGCGATCGCGACTTTCAAGGGCGTATCTGGAGGCAGTACCGGCGGTTTGCGGTCGATCGCCTGTTCTAAGAAGCTTTGGCTATCAAAAACTGTTATTGACATGGGCAAATCAAGGGGGAGATGCAGGTGGAACCGGCAATTAATGCCATTTTAGATTTGAGATTTGACAATCGCGGCACACTGACCGAAATCCAGGTTTGACATCAGTCTAGAGTTGCATTTTTGGTCGCGCCTCGGTATAATTTTTTGGAGCATCTCAGTTTTGTAAAAAACATTTTTTTTCTTTGAGTGCGAGCTGTCGCGAGCTCGCGAGTTATAGAATACGCGAGCTCGCGACAGCTCGCACTATAAAAGCAAAAATGAGATGCTCCCTAATTTTTATTGTAATAGCGCTAAACCGCGATCGGAATTGACACGATAAAGCTCGTTTGACCGATCGCAGATGTTACTTCTATCTTACCCGAATGTTTTTCGACAATTTTCTTAACAATATCCAGTCCCAAGCCGCTGCCTTCTCCAGCGGGTTTTGTGGTAAAGAACGGTTCAAATATGCGCGGCAAAATTTCCGGGGGAATTCCTGTGCCGTTATCCGTAACGCCCACCAACAGGATCTGATTTTCTACTCTGACATCTACTGTTAAAATTCCGCAATTGTTCATTGCTTGTAAAGCATTGTGAATCAGATTTGTCCAAACTTGATTGAGTTCGTCTGGATAGCACAGCAATTCAGGCAGTCCATCTTGATAATTCCTTACAACTTCTACTCCGTGTTTGAGTTGGTTATAATAAAGAGTTAATATAGTTTCAATTCCCTCAGTAATATTGGCAATAACCTTTTCTCCCGTAGAGTTAGAGCGAGAATATGCTTTTAAAGCAAAAACTACTTTTGCAGCTCTATCTGTAGCTGTGATAATAGTATTCGTACTTCTTTGCAAAGCAGTAAATTGATAGGCTTGCTGTAAAACATCCGAGCTAGTGGGGTCTTGCAGCAAAGGCAAAATTGATTCGATATTGTCGTAAATGCCGATATCAACTAAAGTGTCGGCTACTGTTTCTGGATTTGCCACAGAATTGTTTGATAGCTGCTGAATCAAAGCTCTTTTAAACTGGCGTTTTTCTCGGTTGGAAAAGAGCATCGTCCGCGACTGGTATTTGGGGAGCAGCGTCAATAAATCCGAGTAACGTTCCGGGGACATTTTGTGGAAAAAATCCGCGATTTGGGCCAGATTTTGATTGAAAAAATCGGCTAAATTCTCGACAGACGATCGAATCGCACCCAGGGGAGTATTGATTTCGTGAGCCACACCAGCAACTAGCTGTCCCAATGCTCCCATTTTTTCGGATTGAATGAGTTCTCGCTGCGTTGCTTGCAGGTGTTGCAGGGCTTCCGAGAGTTCTCTGGTGCGATCGGCTACTTGCATTTCCAAGGTTCTGTTGTACTCTGCTACCAGTTTCTCAGCTTGTTTGCGATCGGTGATATCGCTGAAAGCAGTAATCGCATAGACAATATTGTTTTTGTTGTCAAAAATCGGTTGCGAGTGCATTTCCAAAGGCACAATCTTCCCATCTCTGCGGAATTCTAAATTATCGGCGATCGCACTTTCGCCATTGAGAGCTCGCCAAGCCGGCAGTTGTTGTTCAGAACAGGGGCTTTCCTTTCCTGATATATAAATTTCAGAAGCTGATATCAACTCTTCACCTGTAGCTGACGGCGCCAAAATTCGATCCAGCAACCGCTGTCCAGTTTCATTGATGTAGGATACCTTACCCTGGGGATTATGTACAGTTATTCCCACAGGTAAAGCTTCTAAAAACTGCGTCAACTTGCTTTGACTTTCCCGTACTTCTGCGTAAAGTTTAGCGTTAGCAATAGAAACAGCAGCCTGCGTCGATAACAGTTGCAAAACCTCTACCCTGTCATCAGTAAAAGCACTCGTAGTGAGATTGTTCTCTAAATAAACCATCCCAATTAATTGACCTTGATTCAGCAAGGGCGCGCACAATATAGATTGAGAATTATGTCTGACAATATACGGATCGCGCGTAAATCTTCCTTTGTTAGCTGCGTCACTTTCTACAACATTTCTTTTCCTCCGAGCGACATAATTGATAATGGAAACAGGCAGGCACTTTTCAGCAGGAACCGACTGCAAAACATCCACGCGATCGCCATCTAATTTTCCCGAAGCTTCTACCAAAAACTTACCTCGGCTTTCCAAAATCAAAAAACCATTTTCTGCCCCCGCATTTTGCAGCATAATTCTCATCAACTTCGCCAGTAACTTGTCCAGCACAATCTCGCTAGCGATCGCAGCAAAGGCTTTCATCACTGCCGCCAAATCAAAAGTTTGGCCCGAATCGTGGCTGCTGGAAATATTAGTAACTGTAGCGCTGTCGCTGGCAATGCTAGTTGACACTGGAATTCTGATTAAAAATTGGGGATAGTGTGTTTCCAAATCCTCAACTTTAGCTTGAGCTCCCCAGTGAGTGTAACCATAGTGAGCATCAGCCAAATAAACTCGTGCAATCTTCTCTTTTCCCCAACCGATATAGAACTTAGCTGCAAGTTCGTTAGCGAGAGCTTCTTCGTTAAGATATTCGTTTTGCTTCGCCAAACCAATCGCGCGATCGTACTCCTCCATTGCCTGAAAATTATCGCCCAAAACCCGATATTTCTCAGCCTCAACCAGATGAAATTTGTGCAAGTGATTCATGGGGGCGCGTGCAGCCCATGTCTGCATTTTCTTTTGGTTTTCTCCTACTCTTTCGAGCAGCATCTCTCTCTCCAATACATCCGCCTCAGAACAAGCAGCTAGTGCAGCCAAAGAATCATAAAAATGAAACACCGGCACAGTTAAAAAACCAGTTCCTCCCATTAAACCTTGTCTAAATTTACCTGCATTTTCCAGTGCTTGGCACAAATCCCCGAATAAATAACACAGTATTAGCTTGTGCAAATAAAAGTAATGTATTCCCGTGCGATCGTTCGCTTTCGCCAGCAACGGTAGCAGATGCTCTTCTTCGCAAGCTGTCCCCGATAAATTGCAAGGATTCTCTGCTTCACCCAGCAAGTTAAGCACCGCTTGATGAAATATTTGATTGCACTGCAAGTTGATTGATTGCTTGAGTTGAGCCAGCAGGTTGCTAGATTCAGCAATTTCGACTTTTAGATTTGTAAGTTCTTGCCCTACCAAATAAGCATATTGAGATTTTTGTTTGGCACAATAAGCGACAAACTCAAAATCTCCATTTTTGAGCGCACTTTGATAGCTTTCTCGGAACATTGGCAGGGTTTCCCTGACATGATATTTGCTGTGAGCGATACAAGCTGCTACTATATATAATATTTTCCCTTTGAGGTTTTTTGCATTGAACATTGATGCTAAGTTTAAAGCCAATTCCCCTAACTTATTTGCCGATTCAATGTCTTGAGATTCGTAGTTCATAACTACGCCCCAAGCTGCGTAGAAAAAGGCAGAAAGCGGTGAATTTTCAGGTAGTCCCCTGAAGGAAAGGATCGACCGAATAAAACTGAATTCAAAGAAAAGTAGGCATTTAGAGTTGTAAATTAGCATTGTAATGATGGACAAACCGCCAAATTGCAGCAATATGATTTTCTAATTTTTTATAGAAGGCTAAGCTCTTTCTTACCAGTCGAGAAACTCGTTGTCGAATAGTACAGTTGAAGCGCTCGATATAGCTAGTCAAACCACTATCTTTATCTACACGGCGTGATGACGTTTGCTGGGTAATACAGAATCATAAGCACAAAACGTGGTCGGTATAAATTACTGCACATTGACGGTACACTGGTGGTATTGAATCCCATAAAGCGCTCGCCGATGCTGCGCTACGATCTCCAATATGTACACCAACAATTTCCCTAGTCTCGGCGTCCAATGCCAGCCAGACCCACTGCTGATTTCCTTTACTATCAACGAATGACCATAACTCATCCATCTGAACATTCAAGCGCTTTTTTTCCTTGGGAGTCACTTCCACTTGCTTCTTAACAGCAGCCGCTTGGCTATTAACGTATCGCTGCACTGTATCTTCTGACACTTGTAGTACCCGAGCAATTCCCGCCTGAGAAATACGTTCAAGTAGCATCCGTGACATTAATTCCTTTTGTTCTTTTGTAATAGGTTTCCATGCCGGATTTAAAACAAATTGACGACCACATTCTCGGCATTTATAATGAAAGTTTATGATGCCGAGTTTTACCGTTCCGACTAACTTCTTTTGAGCCACAATTAGGGCAACAATTAATTTCTAATGTCATAT
>NZ_JAEQCX010000136.1:0-22845 GCF_020738035.1 Microcoleus sp. PH2017_28_MFU_U_A | reverse complement strand
CCCAAAATCCCTTTCTTGCCGTAAAAGAGCTGATGGATGGGTGAAAAAATCAACAATTCTACTCCTTGGGACACAGGGAGTCTGCCGGAAAAGATAAGTAATTATCTTGCTAGTTAGGACCACCTTCGGGTGAGTGAAACCTACGGAGGGAGGATAAGACCAGCTTAGAGATTGCTCGCGTCGAGGCTCTCCCGTTGAAAGAGGAAGCCCGCACTCTATTTGTTTACAATAATGAGTGTCGGGTATGTCACGTATCTATGATAACATTCAAATATCTACTGTTGGGACTGACTTACTTAGGTTTCGGCTGGGGATATTTGCCCTGGCTGCGGATGAACCGGGCGGCGATCGCAATTGTTGGGTCAGATGAGTGCCGTAGCTTTGGGGAGTAGGAGACCTCAAAACTGCTTGGCAGGCGATCGACACCTATCTGTAAACGATATCGCGCGAGGGATTCCCGCGCCCGTTAGCTAAAAGGCGATCGGCAATAGACAAGATTGCACTCATTTGCAAATTATCTTGAAAAATCATCTGCGTTTACCTGTGTTTATCTGCTTGACATCTGCGGTTCCTGTATAATTGAATGATTGATGCAAGAGGTCTAATATCTTAGGTTTTGAGATTATTCCTTCTTCCCTTCCCTCTCTTCCTTCGCGACAAGAGCGCTATCGTGGTTCGTTACAACAGCAAAACTAGCAATTTTCCAAGGTTCTATCTTAAAACTTTCCGATAGAGGCAACTTTTCAGACAAAATTGCAGGTCTTTCCAGCAAATCGACTGACTCTAAAATCTCCAATCCCAAATCGCCATCCAATGCTAACACAGCCTGTTTGCCCTCGGATTCGCAACACCGAAAAATCCAGACATTCGCATCATCTTCCGACTGTTTGAAAGCCATCAACACTAAATTTTCGGCGGACAAATCCAAGAACTTGCCAACGGGTGGCAGAGTCCGATCGCGATTTTCCGGCAACTGCGACAACACCTTTACTAACAGCGGCATATTCAACTCGCAGCCGCGCCGAACAGTGCCAGCATCTTGCCAATTTCCAGCGTGGGGATAGACGGCACAAGTAAATTGGGAAACTCCAACATCTGCTGCTTCATCCGGCCAAGTGGAACTTCTGAGCAAAGTCAGCCGAATTTGATTTGGTTGAATGTCGCAACCGTATTTACAATCGTTGAGCAAACTGACTCCAAAACCGTCATTGCTGATATCAGTCCAACGGAAAATCGGTACTTCCCATTTGGCTTTTTCTGCCGGTGTCTGCGGCTTGGTCGTGCGTGCGATCGCGCCGCCGGGAATTTCGCAAGTTGCAAAATCTGCTGCGACATTTAACCCGAAGGCTGTTTTGACTAAAACGTGAGTTTCTTGCCAATCTACGACTGTCTTGATTTTCAGCAGTGGCGAACCTGTTTCTACTATATAATCTTGGCTAAACTCGGATTTACCAATTTGCATAACTACGCGCAAACTCTGCCGTACTTCTCCCCGGTCTACCCAAGAAATCTGTTTGAGTATCGGGGCGGGTAATGGATGTTTTTGGTAATTCGGATCGATGTTCCAAGCATCCCAATATTGACCGCTGTCTTGAAAGGCTTGCAGTTGATTGCCTCCGACTGCATTCAGGACTTCTCTATTGTTTGCTTTATCCCAAATGCTGGATAAATTACCAGTTTCTGCGTCTACTGTTGCCCGAATAAGCTCATTTTCTAAGACCGTTTCTGGGGCTGAAAAAAGCGTTTCTTGACAAGGCGTGTTTTTTTGTGCTATACCGTATGTAAGTTTTGATAAATCTGTCTTTTTTTCGGTGGCTGAGCTTGCAGGGGCATGATTTAGGGTTTGAGCGCCATGGCAAAGCCAAAAAACGCGGTAGCCGATCGCCGGAACACTCTGGGCCGAAAATAACAGTGTAGATTGGGATTGCGATGGGAGTCGATCGCCCTTAACAATCTGCGAAGTCAACCGCCCTCCCGATAAGTCGTAAATTTGCCAAGCTGCGTCGGGGGAATCGGGAAGAGTTACGGCGACAACTTCAGAGCGCGACCAATTGAGAGAATTGAAAACAAAAATCGGTTGAGCGTCCGACTGCGGAGGAGAAGGTAGAGAAATCTGAGCAGCGATCGCATCTAAGGATTGTAGCAGGATGTGGCGGCAAGCGCGATCGACCTCAGCAAAGGCTAGATTAGCATCAGTGTAGACCTGGGCGATCGCCGAACCGGGCAAAATATCGTGAAACTGGTTAAACAACACCTGTTTCCAAGCCAATTCTAACTCAACTTTCGGATAAACCGCACCAGTGCAGATTGTCGCGATCGAAGACAACAACTCCGCTTGATAGAGCAAATCTTCGCAGCGGCGATTTTGGCGTTTTTGGTCAGCGCGAGTCGTGTAACAACCCCGGTGGAATTCTAAGTAAAGTTCATCTTTCCAAATCGGGAGATTGGGAGAGGGGGAGAGGGGAAGAGAGGGGGAATTTTTTAGTTGAGATTTCTCTTGGTGAATTTCGGTTGGGAAATCAAGGTATTTAGGTTCTGATTCCGAAAATTTACCGGAAAAATCACCTACTAAGCCGGACAAATTCTCGGTTGTTTTCCTAAGTTGCAAATTTTCCTCGTTTTCTACCGAATTCGTTTCACTTTCGGATGAACTTGTCGAATTTTCGAGTAATTTTCCCGATGCGACACCTGATAAAGTTTCGACAACTTCAGGAATTGGCAAACTTGCGGGAGTTTTTAGATTGGAGTTGAGGCTTTCGGGTAAATTTGCGGAATTTTCGACTAATTTTGGAGGTGCGACATCCGATAAAGTTTTCACAACCGTCTCAGCTTGCAAACTTGCGGGAGTTTCCTGACTTGAAGTTCGACTTTCGGGTAAAGTTGCGGAATTTTCGAGTAAATTTGGAGGTGCGACATCCGACAAAGTTTCGACAACTTCAGGAATTGGCAAACTTGCGGGAGTTTTGAGATTGGAGTTGAGGCTTTCGGGTAAATTTGCGGAATTTTCCGATGCGACACCTGATAAAGTTTCGACAACTTCAGGAATTGGCAAACTTGCGGGAGTTTTGAGATTGGAGTTAAGGCTTTCGGGTAAATTTGCGGAATTTTCGACTAATTTTGGAGGTGCGACATCCGATAAAGTTTTCACAACCGTCTCAGCTTGCAAACTTGCGGAAGTTTCCTGACTTGAAGTTCGACTTCCGGGTAAAGTTGCGGAATTTTCGAGTAAATTTGGAGGTGCGACATCCGACAAAGTTTCGACGAATTCAGCAATTGGCAAACTTGTGGGAGTTTCCCGAGTTGAAGTTCGACTTTCGGATGAAGTTGTCGAATTTTCGAGCAAGTTTCCCGATGCGACATCCGACAAAGTTTCGACGACTTCAGCAATTGGTAAACTTGCGGGAGTTTCCTGAGTTGAAGTTCTACTTTCGGATGAAATTGTCGAATTTTCGAGCAAGTTTCCCGATGCGACATCCGACAAAGTTTCGACAACTTCAGAAATTGGTAAATTTTCCCGACTTGGCGACTGCGAAACATCAGATTGAGAATCAACATCTGCAACTTCCGGCAAAAACTGACTCTCAATCAAAGACAAATAATCAACAGCCTTCGCAAACTCCAACCTTGGGAAAAAAGGCGACAACTTCCAGCGTTTCGCCACCTCTAGCATATCGCGAGTCGGGCCGCCGCCGTGGTCGCCAACTCCAGGCAACCAAAGAGAATCTTGCAAACCAGTTTTAATTTGCCAATCAAAAGCATGAGTTGTCATTTTTACAGATTCTACACTTTCGCCGATCGCGCCAGACATCATGCTAAATATTTTAGTACCATCCAACCCTTCCCAGCAAAACGCACCGTGGGGAAATTGCGTCGAATCATTCCAGCGCAACTTCTGCGTCACAAAATAGTCAACTCCACCTTGCCGCAAAATCTGAGGCAATTGCCATCCAAAACCAAAAGTATCCGGTAGCCAAGCCACCCGCATCAACTCCCCAAACTTTTCTTTGGCATAACGCTGTCCGTAAAACACTTGCCGCACCATTGACTCAGCCGAAATCAAGTTTAAATCCGGTTCAACCCACATCCCACCAACAACTTCCCAACGTCCGACGGCCACCTGTTTTTGAATTGCTGCAAATAAGTCAGGGCGGTGCTCTTCCATCCAAGCATAAAGCGCTGGAGTTGAATGACAGAAAATCAAATCGGGAAACTGGGATTGCAATTTCAATACCGACTCAAAAGTTCGTTCCGCCGCTTCCCAAGTTTCCGGGACAGGCCACAGCCAAGCTAAGTCTAAATGAGCGTGACCAACCAAATAGATTTTACCTGTATATATAGATGTATGGCAAGTTTCAAGTGAGTCAGTTCTGGATTGGGAATTGGGAATTGATAATGGGGAATTTGTAATTTGTAATTGGGAATTGGCTGGCGAGTGTATGACTTGATTGAGAAAAGCTATATCGCCAGTTTCACCTATATATATAGATGTGGAGTTCTGATTTTCTGAAACCTGAGAAAGTATCTGCCTACTTCCTCCCTCTGCGCCCTCTGCGCCCTCTGCGGTTAAATCGCGGTTAAATCATCTAACTCTCCAGAAAAAGAAGGAATATCGGCAGTTTCACCTATATATATAGATGTGGAGTTCTGATTTTCTGAAACCTGAGAAAGTTGCTCCTTACTTTCTCCCTCTGCGCCCTCTGCGCCCTCTGCGGTTAAATCATCTAACTCTCCAGAAAAAGCCCGCAGATATCCCAGTAAATTGTGTCGCAACACAGACAAAGATCGATCGAACTTGGCGCGATTCGGCAAAGCAGACCAATCAATCAAGCCAACCGCCAAATCAATCTCAGATTGCAGCCTTTCTCCCTTGACGTACATTGGGCGACTTGCTAAAATTTTAATGGATAAATCTTGGGAATGTTTGTTTCCTAAATTTCGAGCGATCGCATTTTGCAAAATCTCTAATTCGTCCGCCACAAAACCCGGATCGAAACAAGTAGAGTCCGCAGCTTCGTACAAACAAATCGATCGCACTAAAGCACCGTTATCGTGTCCAGGACTTACCAACCGTAAAATAACTAAAAATTCATCTCCCGGATTCACCGCCACACTCAACAAAACTCGATCGGCACAATCGAATAAATCACCTTGTCCAACTAACTCACCGTTGACAAAAATAGTCGCATCTTCTGCCCACCAAGTCAAACTCAACAGCAAACGCAAACCCACCACAGGATAGCCGTGCAAATTGTCAGGAATGACAAATTGCTGTCCTAAATAAACAACTTGCTTCCCAGACGGCCAAGCAATATGTCCTTTTTCGTTAAGTTCCGCAACCTGCTTGTTAGAAATACCTACCGAACCGACAGTAGCCGAGTCAGCATCGCAGTACCTCCAACCAGACTGAACGTCCACTTGACTGAGGCGGCGCAACTTCTCTACAACTTCAGAAATATTATTGCTAGCAGGTGGCACAACGGCGCTCATATTTAGTTAAAATAGGACTTGCGTAGGAATCTGGGCTCAGTATCGAACCGCGAAGACGCAAAGGACGCGAAGAAATAAAGGTTTCAGAGGGTTTGAAACTGCGATTAATATCCAGTTTTGATTTTACTGCAAAATTCAGACATTCCGGCGCGAATCTAAAACCTGAATTCAATAATTAAACCTATGTCCGACGGTTACTACGGCCCATACCAAAGCCGACTATTAAATTTTATATCCAAACAGTCCCGCCAAGTTGCCGATAATTGCGATCGCACTTGGCGACAAATTAAACAAACCACTCTCAGCGCTACCCAAATTCTACTTTATCCAGCTTACCTGCTCGTCCAAAGTTCCCGAATGTTGAGCCGACAGTTGCGGGAATCCAGCCAAAAAGTAGATTTACCCGAACTTCAAGAATATACCGATGACGAAAATCCAGATTTTTCGGGAAATTGGTATCCGGGAGAAATTTCCGATGAAAGTTCGATCGACCAAATCTTGCAACTCGCTGAAAATTTGCTAAACTCGTCGCAAACCGCCACAACTTTAGTCAGTTTTCCGCTGTTAATCCAGACAAACCCAGCAACGGAGAAAGCCGATCGCGATTTGCATCCAGCCATCAATTTTATCAAACAAGCTGCCAAGCATCAAACAACTTCCGTCTTAGAACCTCCCCAGGCCAAAACTCAATTAGACAGCCAATCCCAAAAAGTTCAGGGAATCGCGACTTTCATCCCAGCCCGCACTTTAGTCTTAGTCGGAGATGACAATCGCATATTAGATATTTTGACGCCCGAACAGCAAGAACTGCTCGAAAGTCGCATAACTTGGGAAGTCGCCAACGAGGGGCCGGAACGGCGGGAAATTGCTCAAAAAGAATTAAAATTTAATCTCGGTTTAGAGTCTGCTGCGAAAAAATCTCGGTTGGCGCCGGTGCGTCGTTTTTGGGAATTGATGGTCTGGCTCCAGTCGAGTCCGGTTGCTGTGAAAAGAAATCAGTTTGGAGAATCAATCCTCGCAGTCAAAGGCGCGATCGACCGCAATCTCATCTTAGTCCAAAAATCCACCACGCCGATCGCTCCGGCCAACACCGCACAGCCGACGATTGCTCCATCAAATTCGATCGACCGCAATATCCCAAAATTAGAACCTAATTTTAACAGCAAGTTCGATCGCACCGGCAATCCGATCTCCTTTGTCACATTACTCGATCGCGCTGCCGTCAACCTCGAAGAATTTACCCTCCCCCCAGCAGCCCAAACCACCGCTGACAATCCAGAAGTAAAATTTGACACTTCCGCCACGGAAAACAATTCAGGTCTGTCCGCCCGCGAAATCCTCGAAAAATACGCGAAAAACATCGAAAAAATGATTTGGTCGTCCGTAGACCAACTGCTGGGAAAAGAAACGGCAGCTAGTGATAATACTGATAAATCAGTCGCAATTCAGTATTATTTAAAACAACGTCAGGAACAAGATCGAACGGAAAATAGCCCAGAGGTCGATCGACCTTGGTTGAATTGGCAAGACTTATTCGGAGAACCAGCACCGCAGCACTTAATAGTAGGAAGTGCCGAACCCGAGGCAAATGTTCAAAACCTCATATCACAAAATAGCCCAGAAGTCAAGCAGGAAATTGCAAAAACAGTAGAATTGTCAGAAAGTCGATCGACCGCAGTTTCAATATCGCCTTACCCCGAAGCAATTCACAGGATGCTCGCCCAGCTCAAACAGAGCTTGCTTACAAAAGTCCCACAAAGTCAACCCCAAACAGGCTCAAATTTAGCAGTCACTCCAGAAAATAAATCTGGACTCGCAGCAGAATCAACCCCAGAGCGCGCGCCGGAGACCCAAGTGCCAAAAAACACAAACCCGAACACCGCACAAAACAGCAAATCCCCAGCAGCAATCGCCCCCCCCACCAGCAGATATACCCCCGCCCCCAGCATCGCAGCACACCAAAATCAGAGTGCAGGTCTCCCGCCAGCAGACGAATACTTAGAAACAAAAGCAGAATCGATGGGTTACATTAAACACCCACTAGAACAAGTGCTCGAATGGCTCGATTTAGTCATGGTGCGCGTCGAAAAAATCATCGAGCAAATCTGGAATTGGGCAAAAACCAACTTGCCAACAATCCTCAAAAGCAAAGATAAAATTGACTAGAAAACGAGCCTCCCGTGTCCCCGGCTGTCTTACGTGGGGATTAGTCGGTCTGCGGTTTTAACCGCCAGTAAATATTGTATTTGGGGACTAAGCATGGTAATGTAATTGAGTGAGTAGGAATAACCGTCTGCGCGTTGAATCATCCTAGTGCGGAGAAATCCCGGCAACTCAGATATCCGGCTAGAACCGGAATACTTAGAAAGGGCAAATAATGGCAGGTTGAAGAGCGTACCTATCTGGCTTGTGATGGACTCTGAAAGCAAAAGAAAAACTAAAAGTAAGCCCAACTGCAACACCTCTGGTATTGGTAGTTGATTTAAAGGGTCTAGGGGGATATTTGCCTATCCCTTCCAAGTTCGGCTTGGAGAATCCCCCGGCTGAAGCCGTGGGGAGTGTCAATAATCTTTAGCTTATTGGAAAAATTTGGCGGAGCTAAGCGGAGGGCTAAAACCCCGTCCTTTGAGGACTGCTTTCTGCTATAGTCTCCAACAAGTCGGGATAGGGCATTGCCACGACTCTAAATGGATGTGGAGGGAGAGTAAGACTACTCAGGTAGCATCACCCTGGGAAGCGTCAAGAATCACCGCACTTTTAGGGCAGTGAATATGTCAAGATAAAAAAGTTGCCGCAACAGCAGCAAATCAGCTCAGTATTATTTCATCTTTGGAGACTCCCTAGCGTGCTAACCCTCAAAATCGTAGTTAATGTAGTTGTTCTATTTTTTGTTTCCCTGTTCATATTTGGGTTTTTGTCCAATGACCCAGCTCGGAACCCCAACCGCAGAGACATGGAATAAACCAGCTACCTCCCTCGCTGACTCGGGGGCACGTCACCGCAGCCCCCGCACCAGCCAGCAAATCCCCAAAAATTAGTCCAACAAAACTTGACCTCGCACCACTAGCGAGGTTATGTTGTGGCGAAAGAAACCAGTTGACAGTTGACAGTTGACAGTTGACAGTTGACAGTTGACAGTTGACAGTTGACCTAGAAGTCCGAGGATTGGAGCAATGAATAGTCTGATTTTAATTTCTCCCTACAAGGAAGGGTTCCGGCTTTAAACCAATTCTTTCTGGTAATCAACCAAGTTTCTGAGGATGAGTCCGTTAGCGACTCGGCACAACCGAAGATTTCCGGTTAACCTTGAAACGCTGCCTGTTAAATGCCAAAATTTGGACGATCGACTCTCCGCTATAAAAAAACCTCTAAAATCTAAAATCTAAAATCTAAAATCTAAAATCGGATGATTCACCTGTTGTAACTATGCCCTATCCGGTACCGCCGCCCGAACCCTCTGCCATCATCTACATCGCGAAGCCCAAAAAAGTCGCCCTCACTGTGGCGACAAATGATGGAGACACCCGCAGCAACTCCGCACAAATACCGGAAGCCAGCCCAGAAATCGTTCAGCCCGAACCAACATCCCCGCAACCAGAACCCTCAGCCGCACTCCTCGGTACCACCGAAGCCACCAGTCAGTCTCCTGAAATCGCCACTCCCCTAACCTCCGTGGAAAGTGGCGGCGCAGCGGCGGGATTTCAGCTTCCGGTTGTTCCAGCAGAAAAATCCGAAACTGCGGAAGCCCAGCAAGATACCTCGTTTACTTCTTACCAATTGGGTTCAGTAGAAAATGCCATTGCCGCTCGGAACCGTCAACGAACAGCAGGGGATCAGAGCAAAAAGGACAATAATGCTGTCCGACAGCCAGAAAACGGGTATCAGGCTAAAGGCGAGCAGTTAAAAGATAACTCCCCCGAACCTGCGGAGATTGTTGTTCCCGAACCGCCAGAAACGCCTCCTGCAAAACAGCAAGAGTTCGAGATTCCAACGACGCCAACGACGCCAACGACGCCCCCAGGGCCCAAGCCAGCCACTCCCCCAGCGCCGAAACCGCAGCCCAAACCTGCCGCGCCCGGAGTCCGTACCGCGCCTTCTCAGCGAACGGTGCCATTTCCGGTGAGTCCGGCTGATACGATCGAAATTAAGGCCGATAGTCAAGAATTTGACGACAAACAGCAAATTGTCACGGCGGTTGGTAGGGTTGTGGTGCGGTTCCGACAAACAGTGATTGATGCCGATCGCGCGATCGTCAACCTAGTCACCCGCCAAGTGATAGCATCCGGTAACGTCGCCTATACTCGCGGCCAACAAGTAGTCCGCGGCCGGCAGATGGAATTCAATCTCGGACTCAACTCCGGCGCAGTCGAACAAGCCAGCGGCGAAATATTCCTCCCCGCAGCGGGTAGCGAGTTAACCCCCACACTACCGACAGATATTAGTGCTGGAACCATTCTAGAACAGCCGCTGAGCGATCGGCTGACCAGCCAACAGCCCCTTCGCGGAGTCAAATCCCCCGGCGCTGCTACTATTACCATCGGCGGTGGTGGCGCTGGTGGCGCTGGTGGCGCTGGTGGCGCTGGCGGACGCTTAACCGCCCCCCAAATTACCGGCGCCGTCAACCGCGTCCGCTTTGAAGCAGATCGCCTCGAATTACTGCCAAATGGCGTCAGAGTAGCAACCAACATTCGGATTACTAATGACCCGTTTTCCCCGCCGGAACTCGAATACAGAGCCCGAAGAGCAACAATTACCAGGATTTCCCCCACGGCTGAGGAATTAGTCACAAATTCCCCCCGCTTGGTATTTGACAACCGCGTCAAAATACCCGTGTATCCCCGCAGGCAAGTTTTTGACAGCCAACAGAAAAACGGCCCCTGTTTGACTTTCGGCTACGACGGGGGCGACAGAGGCGGTTTGTTTGCCGAGTGCGGTTTTGAAATATTGCAAAACGGGCCCGTGCGCCTGACTCTGACACCCCAAATTTACCTCCAGCGAATCGTGGAAAAGAACGGTGGAAATCCCTTTTCCCCCGACAGCTACGGGCTGAGAGCAAAGCTGGGCGCGACTTTGGGCCCGCGCACCAGCCTTGAAGGATCGGCGTTATTTCTGAATTTTGATAATTTCCCGAATTTAGCTGAAAATGCTTTTCGGGGTAATGTGCGCTTGCGACAGTCGATCGGCAATCACAATTTAGCAGCAGAATATAGTTATCGCGATCGACTGTTTAACGGTTCTCTAGGCTTTCAAACCGTCAACAGCAGTCTCGGGGCCGTCCTCACTTCCCCACAGATGCAAATCGGCAATACAGGCATCAATTTCAGCTACCAAGCTGGATATCAATTTATCAATGCTGACACCGATCGAGCAGATTTGCTCGAACCAGTGCGCGAAAACAACCGCATCGATTTGGGCCGAGGCCAAGTCAGCGTCGCCCTCAGCCGCGGCTTCAACCTGTGGCAAGGTCAACCGCTGCCCCGCACTCCCACCCAGGGTTTGAGGTACACCCGGACGCCGGTGGTTCCCTTCTTACAACTGGCTTTGGGAGTCCGAGGAGTAGGCTCTTATTACAGTAGTGGCGATCGACAAAATTCGATCGCCAGCAGCATCGGCATTCAAGGGCAGTTCGGCCATTTCTCCCGCCCTTTCCTCGACTACACTGGATTTAACGTGACTTACACTCAGGTAGCGCGGGACGGGGTATCGCCTTATTTGTTCGATCGGCTAGTAGATTTGAAAGTCCTGTCTTTTGGACTCGTGCAGCAAGTTTACGGAGGCTTTCGAGTCGGATTTCAAAGTGCTATTAATCTAGACAGCAGGGAAACAATCAGTACGAACTACACTTTAGAATACAGCCGTCGCAGCTACGCAATTATTTTGCGTTTTAATCCTGAGCGTCAAGTCGGCAGCCTGACGTTTAGAATTAGTGACTTCAACTGGAACGGCACACCCCAACCATTTTCCGGGGACGTGCGAACAGTAGAAGGAGGCGTGCGTTTATCCGATTAATTCAATTGGGTAATTAGTAATGGGTAATTGGTAATTGGTAATTGGTTATTGGTTATTGGGTTATTGGTTATTGGTTATTTGTTATTGGTTATTTGTTATTTGTTATTGGTAATAATGAAGCCAAAAAAATCAACAATTCTCAATTCTCCAATTCTCAATTCTCCAATTCTCCCTTCCCAAGAAAGAAAAACTAACGTTCGCGTTGCCTCGTAGGCGACACCACTCCTAACAACTAACAACTAACAACTGACAACTAACAACTGACAACTAACAACTGACAACTAACAACTAACAACTGACAACTAACAACTGACAACTAACAACTAACAACTGACAACTGACAACTGACAACTAACAACTGACAACTGACAAATTACCAATTCCCATGACAGATGGACGTACAATATCTGCACAAGCAGCGGCTCTGCTGGTTCACTACGGTTTTGACCTAGGTGGCAAAAAAGCAGAGAAATTGGCTGGTGAATGGTTGACCAAGTATCCCGGCTATTGGTTGCGTTTAGCAGTGGTTGAAGCGCTTTATCAAGGGCGCTACAAAGCTGTTTCTGTCGGACAGCTATTGAGTATGTGGCACCGGATAGGCCAACCACTCTATCATTTTAATCGCGAGTTTGAACGCTTAGTTTGCAACAATTTTCCTCAAGATTTAACCTTTGAAAGTTATGCTCAACCGTCGCAGGAAGAGATACTTTTATCCCACCCGGAATCCGAATTCGGTGTCGCCGAAATAGATACGAGCAAGCAGTCAGAAGCAGAACTCGATCGCGCGTCAGATGCAGAAGTCCCGAATACAGAAGCCCCGGAAACAGAAAAACTCGCCACTGCTGGCGATCGCACTCAAGAAAATACAGAAGTTGTAGTATATGAAGATGTGGATGTTACGGCTCTGGCCGATGGAGCCGAACCCGATCGCAAATTAACAGACAAACCTGTCAAAAAATCATTCCCAGTTGTCAAACACACTGATTTTCACGCCAAGTTAAAAGCCGTTGCCCGAGAAGGCCGCAGAAAGAAAGGAGAAAGCATCAAAAAGAAATAAGGTGTCAGTCGATTTTCTATGTTTAGATTTACTTCACAGATTCATCTGGGAGCTTGAAAAGGAGTCTAAAATTTTGGGATAATTACTCAGGATAGTCGGGGCTTGTATTCATTTTGGGAAATTAGATATAGAGGTTCTCCCTGCAAGTGAGGTACTCACCAATTACCAGAAAGAATTGGTTGAAAGCCGGAACCCTTATAGGGAGAAATAAAAATCAGACTATTCATTACTCCAATCCTCGGACTTCCTTTGTCAACTGTCAACTGTCAACTGTCAACTGTCAACTGTCAACTGTCAACTGTCAACGGTCAACGGTCAACTGTCAACTTTTCGGACTTCCACCCATCCGAATTTCCGAACAAAAAGATGCTTGTTCCGTACCGTCAGCTTGCTTAACAACGCTAGTCCGCAAGCGCAGATTGGGGATGAGATACCACAGCCTTTCTTCTGCATGGACAGTATCTGATTCTGTAATCAATGTCAGCACATCGTCGCCGCCCATCACGTAGCGGGTGTTTCCCTTGGCTTGCAATACTTTGCCTTCGCTGGGATTGTCGGGATTCGGGACGATCGCCAATATTGTAGAACCAACTTGTTTAGCTTGGTTGCGATCGGGAACACCGTCCCAAGAAATCCGAACGCCCCTGAGTCCAGTTGAGTCCGGGTTAGTCGAGTGCTGTTGGCAAAGTTTGACGACTGCTGCATCGTTAGCTGTCAGCATTTCTATTTTGAGGTCAGATTTACCTGCTTGCAATTCCCCAGAATTGAGATTGTGTACGGTGCGCTGGGAAAACCATTTGCCTGCACTTAACTCGAAAAACTCGATAACATCCATGAAATTTGTCTCTAAACTTAAATAGTTCTTGATTTGCGATCGCGACTTGCGCGCTATCGAGTCAGAAAACCGGTTTTTTCTTGAGTAACTAGCCGCCCAACCAATGATTTTAGCGAGAAACCCGGTTTAAGAGTGCAAGTCCTGTTTTCTATTTTAAAGGAACGGGGCGCACCTGCAAAGCTTTCCGGGAGGTTTGAGTCAAGCAGGTTGCAGGTGCGGTTGAGGCACGAAACCCAAGCAGGCGGGCATCTGTCGGGCAGATCCAGCCCGATCGACCTAAAATTAGAGCATTCGCTACCGTATTTCGCTAAACAAGTCTTGTTCGCACATCAAACAGGATGGCGATCGCTCAAAAATTTTAGCTTAACTCCGCCCCAAAACGGGTACAGGCTGCCAACTTAACTCTTGGCCCCAAATTTTAGATCAATGTTCAACTTTCCCGATTCACTGCGCTGCAAGTCAATTTTTTAATCGTAAACGCGCCCAAGCCTCCGTCCGTCTCAAACTTGTACAGCCACTTTTCCTGAGAGTAGCCGAAGGAAGTCGAAGTATCTAAAATCTAAAATCTAAAATCTAAAATCTAAAATCTAAAATCTAAAATCTAAAATCTAAAATCTAAAATCTAAAATCTAAAATCTATTGGTAGTGTGGAGCGATCGACAATCATTCCCCAAAACCCGTTATGTTAAGAAAAACAACGATATATGTCAGATAGTTGTCGATCGCTAGATTTTGGGCTTTGAGTTGAACGATCTTGGCGGCGGTTGATGGCAATCGCAGGCATTGAAAATTCTCAAACCAGACTCAGACAAAAAAACCAGCGATTCATCGAACGATCGCCAAACCGAGGGCAGCAGCCCGGTAGCAAATAGCCTTTAAATATGCCATGCTAAGTAAACGAGCAAAGTAAGCAAGAAAACTTTCTCGATCGGGTTTTGGGCAAGGTGCAGCTAGCGATCGCATACATTAAAAAAAGACATACACAAATTTATGAGCGAGTTTACACAAGGGCTGGATAAAATGCAGCCCGCAGAACAGACGCACTGTTTGGGAATCCTACCAAGTCAGCTAGCAGCGACTTCCGACTCAGAGAAATTATACAGCTTACTAACAGATTACAATTTTATTGAAGCCAAGCTGTCAGCAGCGGGAGCACAAGCGCTAATAGAAGATTACGATTTAGCAACAAGTCCCGATATTATCACCTCCGATGAAAAAGCCGACAAACTCAAATTAATCCAAGAAGCAATCAGGCTTTCTGCCCACATTTTAGCCAAAGATAAAACCCAACTAGCTACCCAACTAATTGCCCGGTTGATGCGCTTTGAAATTCCCGAAATTCAAGCACTGCTAGCCCAAGCACAACAACAGAAAATACCCTGGCTGCGGCCGCTAACCCCCAGTTTTACCCCCCCTGGCGGCAGATTGCTACGCACTCTCACCGGACATACAGATTGGGTACAAGCTGTAGCAATTACCCCCGACGGCAAGCGAGCAATTTCTGCATCCTCCGACCACACTCTCAAAGTTTGGGACTTAGAAACAGGAGAAGAACTTTCCACCCTCAAAGGTCATCTTACCTACGTCAATGCTGTAGCAGTAACCCCAGACGGAACAAAAGTAATTTCAGGTTCTTGGGACAATACTATTAAAATTTGGAATTTAGCTACTGGAACAGAAATATTAACATTTGCAGGCGATACTTTTGCAGTAGAAGCCGTAGCAGTAACTCCCGACGGCAAGCGAGTAATTTCTGGTTCATGGGACGGCAGCATAAAAGTTTGGGATTTGTCAACAGGGGCAGTGATTTTCAACCTCAAAGGTCACAGCAGTTTTGTCCAGTCCGTAGCAGTAACTCCAGACAGCAAGCGGTTGATTTCCGGGTCTGGCGACAACAGCATTAAAGTCTGGAACCTAGAAACAGGAAAAGAACTTTTTACCCTTACCGGTCACGCAGATTGGGTAAAAGCTGTAGCAGTAACTCCCGACGGCGAACACATAATTTCCGGCAGTTACGACGGCACAATCAAAGTTTGGAGTTTGAGTGCCAGAGAAAAACTTTTCACTTTAGGAATTCACAGCAGTTTCGTCCAAGCTGTGGCAGTCAGTCCCGACGGAAAACGGGTAATTTCGGCGGCCGGCGACAAAACGCTGAAAGTTTGGAATTTGGAAACAAAAGAAGAACTATTTACTTTTACCAATCACATCGCCCCGGTGAATGCTGTTGCTGTCACCCCCGACGGCAAGCGGATAGTTTCTGGTTCCTCTGACAAAACTCTCAAAGTTTGGCACTTAGAAACAGGCAAAGAAAATTTATCATCTGCGGGTCACGATGACTGGGTAAATGCTTTAGCAGTGACAGCCGACGGTAAAAAAGCAATTTCCGGTTCTGGAGACAACAGCATTAAAGTCTGGAATCTGGCAAATGGAGAGGAAATTTTTGCTATTCCCGGTCATAAAGATTGGGTAAAAGCAATCGCTGTTACCCCGGACAGCCAGAGAATAGTTTCTGGTTCAGGTGACAAAACAGTTAAAGTTTGGAATCTGGAAACTGGAGAAGAAATATTTAGTCTGACAGGTCATACAGATTGGGTAAATTCGGTTGCTGTTACCCCCGACGGCAGGCTGGCGATTTCTGGTTCGGGAGACAAAAGTATTAAAATTTGGAATTTGGAAACAGGAGAGGAAGTTTTTACATTTATCGGTCACACCGACGGGATAAAAGCTGTGGCAGTTACTCCCGATGGCAAGCGGATAATTTCGGCTTCCGGCGACACAAGTCTGAAAGTTTGGAGTTTGGGAAAAGAAAATAATATTTTGGCAAATTTATGGAATTTAGTCGTTAAAAATCAACTTTTTACTCTTAAAGGTCATGAGAGTTTTGTGAATGCTGTGGTAGTTACCACAGACGGTAAATGGGGAATTTCTGGGGGAAGGAAGAAACTGATTAAAGTTTGGGATTTGTCGAGTCAAAAGGAAATTTTTACTTTGACGGGTCATGCGGATGCGATTACAGCTTTGGCGACTGTGGGAAATAGAGTGATTTCAGTTTCGGATGATAATACTCTGAAAGTTTGGGATTTGTTGAGTCGAAAAATAGTTGCTACTTTCAGGGGAGATAGTGCTTTGAAAGCTTGCGCTATGGCACCAGATGGGGTGACAATTGTCGCGGCGGAAGCTTCGGGACAAGTGCATTTTTTGAAGTTGGAAGAGGGGAAGAGTCAGTTGAGAGTTGACAGTTGACAGTTGACAGTTGACATGGTTCCGATCGCACTTTTGCTCAATTTGAAAAGTGCGATCGACCTTTTCCCCAATCCAGTTTACAATTGTTCCGGGTCAATGTCGATCGATCGCAGTCTGTCTAACTTAATTCATCTGGGTTAATTCCCATTTCTCGCAGCCGTTCCGCCAAAAGTTGCGATCGTCGCCGTTCCTCTCCTAAAGCTGTTTCTGCAAGTTCTGCCCGCTGACGTTCTTGTTCTGTCCGCTGTTGGGCTTCCTCTAACAGTTGACAAATCTCAACGTAGGAGAAAAACCTAGTTCCATCCGATCGATAAATTTGCAATTCATCGCCTGATAAATCGAACCGGATGGCTAACCTGGGACTCGCGTAGTTTTCCATAGATGCGATCGCATCCAAGCCGTCTTCTCCCCGCAACCAACCCCTGAGTTGATTGTTAGTAGGATTGTAAATGTAATATTCTTCAACTTGGTGGCGATCGTAAAATAGTAATTTCGTCTCCATTTCATCTTGCGTATTGCTAGGAGAGAGAATCTCAAACACAACTTGTGGTGCAATTCCTGACTCATTCCACTGCTGATAAGAACTCCGTCTCCTTTTCGGTGTACCGAAGACAACCATCACATCGGGGGCATTAACAATATTTGGTCTTCCCTGAACCGGATACCAAAATAAATCCCCCGCTACAAATACATTCTCGTCATTAGCATACATCCATTCTAGATTTTGCTCAATGACTAGAATCCAGCGAAACTGGTCGGTATTGTTTGCCATTGGTTTGCCGTCGCTTTCGGGGTAGATAATCTCTTCCTGAGTGGGGACTGGGATTTGACTTACCATAACAGTTGTGCGGGGTGAAATACTGTTGAATTTAATTTTAGCAGTTTACGAGGAGTCAGAAGCGCGATCCTCTGCGAGGGCTTCGCCAACGAGCTTTCTCAAAATAACCTATTTCCCTCTCTTCCTCTGCGCCCTCTGCGCCCTCTGCGGTAAAAAATCTTATTCTTGACACTCCTCGACCTGAAGGTGCGAGGATTCTTGAGGAATTTCTACCTCAATTTCCCTGTTTCCAGGGTTCCCAGACTCCTCACGTTTGCTCAATCGAGCGCGAGGATATCTTCTGGGCGTTTAGGCGCGAACGCCAGGTTTCGCGGAGTCCCCGCGTACCAAATTTAAAGCTCGATCGCGAATAGTTTTTGCTGCACCTATATCAGCGTGTTCGTGGTAGCCACATTCAGTGCAAATGAACTTTTCGCCATCTCTATTAGACTTGTCGATGTGACCGCAATTCCGACATTCTTGACTGGAGTATTTGGGATTAACCTTGATTACGATTTTTCCTTGCTTTGCAGCCAGATACTCAATCTTCAGTATTAACTCGCCCCAGCCTGCATCAGAAATAGAACGGTTTAAACCTCTCTTCCTTGATTGCCCATTTTTCAGAAATCTACCTGTTTTTTCGTCAACCTTTACTCGACATCGGCGCATCATGCCGGAAATATTCAAGTCCTCTAGAGCAATCGCGTCAACGTTACGTGACACTATTTTATTGGCAACCTTCCATTGGTAAGCTTGACGCTTATTGCTAATTCTTTGGTGGAAAAGCCCTAGTTTTTTAGCTGCTTTTTTGCGGTTATTACTCCCTTTTCCTTTTCGACTGACCAATAATTTCTTGATGGTACCCGCCACGTGATTTATCCGTGGAATCAATCCCAAATCGAAAATCTAAAATCCTCTCTTCCCCCGAATTTATCCGTGGGGTCAATCTAAAATCTAAAATCTAAAATCTAAAATCGACTGACTTGTCTCTGTCTAATTCTCAGTGTGCGTTTAGCTTTTTTGGTGGCTGAAAACTTGGGATTTTCAATTTGAGCTCCATCTGATAGATGGACTAATTTTGTAATTCCCATATCGCAACCAATTACCTTGACGACATCTTTGAGAGGTTTTGTCGTGTAATCGGGGACAGACTTGTCCTCAATGCGGACGGATACATACCAGCCATTCTGTCGCTTTCTTACCGCACAAGCTTTAATGGTAAAGCCACCAGGAATTGGGCGCGAGTTGTGGAAACGCATCCAACCTAACTTTGGCAAGTAAATTTTACTACCTTGTATTTTTACCCCCATCATAAATGTGAAGGAAGTGAAATTGCTGCGATTCTTGAATTTAGGAAAGCCGCGTCCGTCAAAAAAATTATTATAGGCAGTGTCTAACCGTTTGACGTTCTGTTGTAGAACTGTCGAATCTATCCCGGCAAACCAGGGTCTAGCTGCTTTCAGTTCGGGCAACGCTGTGATTTGAATGTGGCCTGGGTTGCGCCGAGGGTTTTTAACTTTCCCCTTTTTATCTGTTTTGCCTATTTTCCAAGGTTCCCCAGTGGCACCGTTTTTACTGACACAACTGGTCAACGGACAGGCTTCACTTTTTGTCCTAAGGTCGCAATAGTTGCCTTGAATGAACTGTTGGCTATACTGAGTGATCCTGTCATTAAGACACCAGTTGAAATGGCTTCGCAAAATATCCACCCAATTAGACATTTTTAAGTCTTGTGTTTGATTTGGACGCAACTTGTATACATAGTTTGTCAACAAGTTTAACTCCTCGTTTTTCTTGAGCTGTTATTAGTATATAGTGAAATACTTGCGTGTTTGTACTTTTTACATTTCTTTAGGAAAGAGGGTTTAAGGTTTATAGTTTTACTTACAAAGCCGTCCTATAAGGACGAGGTTTTAGACCCATTTCTCTGATAAAAAATCGCAGCGAAAAGCAGGGCGGACACCGCCCGCCCCAGCAAACTACTTCCGCTGCAACTGTACCCCACGAATAGAATAATCCAAAAGCTCGATCGGGTGCATCAAAGTAACAGCCTTCCCCTGCAACTCCAAATGCTTCTTAATTTGCAAAGAACAACCAGGATTAGAAGAAGCAATCAACTCAGCCCCAGTATTCAGCAAATTCTCCACCTTTTGTACTCCCAAATCATCCGCAATTTCCGGCTGAAGCATATTGTAAACCCCCGCACTCCCGCAACACAAAGCAGCATCCACAGGTTCTTTCAACTTCACCCCAGGGATTTGTTGCAACAACTGGCGCGGCTGCAAACTAATCTTTTGTCCGTGCAACAAATGACACGCATCCTGATAAACAATCGTCAAATCTCCCTCAGTCAAAGGATTGAGTTTCGCCGTAATTCCCGCAGTTGCCAAAAATTCTTGTATGTCCTTCACATTAGCAGCAAAATTCTCAGCTTTCTCCCGATAATCCGGGTCATCTGCTAAAATGTGACCGTATTCTTTCAAAGTGTGGCCGCACCCAGCAGCATTGATAATTACACAATCAACGCCCGTATTTTCAAAGCTGTCAATCATTTGTCTCGCCAAGGATTTTGCCTGTTCCGCTTGTCCTTGATGTTCCGGCAAAGCAGCACAGCATCCTTGACTTTTCGGAATCACAACCTCGCAGCCATTAGCCGTCAAAACTCGCACCGTAGCTTCATTAACTGGCGAGAACAACAACCTCTGCACGCAGCCTAAAATCACCCCAACTCGATAGCGTTTCTCCCCTTGTGCGGGAATGACTTCGGGCAAATTATCCCGGAAAGAATCAACTGTTACCTCGGGCAAAATTGATTCCATCGCCGCCAAGCGAGGAAATACTTTTTTCAGCAAACCTGTTTGGCGAATTAGTTTTGGCAGTCCTAATTTTTGATAAAGAAACAGCGGTACCAGCAAAGGCCGCAATCTGTGAGGATAAGGAAAGAGATTAAAAATTAGAGTGCGAATTACATTGTCAGAAAAAGTGCGTTTTTGATTTCGGGTAACTTGGTGGCGAGTTGCGGAAATTAACTTGTCGTATTGAACTCCCGACGGACAAGTTGTCACGCAGGCCAAACAGCCCAAACAAGTATCGAAATGCTGGGATGTTGCTTCGTTTAAAGGTGCGTCGCCTTCGTTGATTGCATCCATTAAATAAATGCGGCCTCTGGGCGAATCCATTTCTTTGCCGAGTACCCGATAACTCGGACAAGTTGACAAGCAAAAACCGCAGTGCACGCAAGTATCGATCAATTTGGGATCTGGCGGATTGTTGGCGTCGAAACCCGGGATTTCGAGAGTTTTCAAGTGGGGGTTTTGTGCTAGGAAATTGCTTTCTTTAGCAGGTTTTAAGTCGTCGCTGGGAATTGTAGAATTTTCGGAAGTTTGCATAATATATTACCTAATTATTTTGGTTCGTAGTCAGGACTTTAGTCCTTTCAAATTGCCAGCCTAACTCCATCAAGCAAACAAAAACTTCTCTTCTCTTCTTTTCTCTTCCTTTGCGGTCTTTGCGCCTTCGCGGTTCGTTAAAAAACAAATCTGGTTCACAAATAGACATCTCCATAAAAACCAGTATTGAACAGGCAGGATGCCTGTTCCACAATAAATATGGTCGAGGTATAATGATTTAGACCGGGATTCAATAAAAACTGAACTCCTTACTGCAAACTTTAAACTAAATACCGCTGATAAAACGATCGCAATTTAAAATATTCTCCGGGTCAAACTCTTGCTTGATGCGACGCATTAGATCGATCGCACTTCCAGTATAGCCCCAAACATCTAACCCTTGCTTGATGTGGGCTGGCGCAGCCAAAACCGTCATAAAACCGCCTTTAGCTTCGCACGCCCTGCGTACCTGCAACAGCGTTTCGGCTGTCGCAGTCTCAAACCGCAAAACTCCTAAACCGCTGCCCGCATGAATCAAAGCATCCTGTACCGGCAACTCGTTAATTGCCTTGACTGCTTCCGAGGGTCTGATGCCTATTTTGCAAATAATTGCTGAATTATTCCCAGAATTCCAGACTGTTTCTGGCAATCTTTGCCATAATTTATCCTCATCATTTTCGCCGCAGTTAGTGCCTTGCAATCCCAACTTTTCGCCAACTTCCAACAACCGGGCGGATTGTTGTTTAACGCTTTCGGCGATGCTTTGAAACCTCACTACCAATCCCGAACCTTTACCCAAACTCAGTTTTTCTACTAACTGTGGTGACAGCAAATCAACGGCTGTCGGTGTTAAAGCAGAAGATAATAAAATTTGAGCAGCTTCAGCTAAAGCATTAGTTTCTCCTGTCAGTATGACAGTTCCCGATGATTCCGGCAGCGGATAAACTCGGAATGTTACTTGACTGATGACGCCTAATGTGCCGTAGGAACCGGTCAACAGTTTCATTAAGTCGTAACCGGCGACATTTTTCACAACTCGACCTCCGGCTACAGCAATTTTACCGTCCGATCGCACAAACGTAATTCCCAACAACAAATCGCGCACGCCCCGGTAGCGGTGCCGCAGCGAACCAGTATCAGCAGTAGCGACAATCCCGCCCAAAGTTGCCTGTTGCGGATATGCTGGATCGATCGGCAAAAATTGACCTGCTTTACCTAAAATTTCCTGCAAATCGGCAAACTTCATGCCCGCCTCCGCAGTCACCGTTAAATCGCCCACAGCGTGTTCTACCAGGCGATTCAGGCGCGCCGTACTCACAGCAACGATCCCCCCTGCATCAGGAGATCCCCCTAAATCCCCCTTAAAAAGGGGGACTTTGACAACATCTTGCTCCCCCCTTGTTAAGGGGGGCTGGGGGGGATCGGAGTCTAATTGGACTAAACCGCCCCAATCGAGTTTGCTGCCACTCCCTGTCGGCAAGAGTGCCCAGCGATTTCGCCCTGCACAAGCAATCACTGCGGCGAGTTCTTCCTGAGTATGGGGATAAACGGTACAGGCTATTGAAGTACCTGGGGCAACAGCTTTTTCTACCCGTTCTTGCCAAAAAGCCTCTATATCTTGCCGCAGACAAATGCCAGCAGTGCCGACAATACCCTCTAATTCTTGTGTGCTAACGTAATTTTCTGCCGAAATATTTTTCATGAAGGTTCTCAGACGCCCAGTAAACAAACAATCAAAACAGCCCCTCAAACCATTAAATATGAATACGAGCCGATATTCTAAACATAAACAAACAAATGTCTCAAAACCGACTTTCAGTAGGAATTACTGGTCTCAACGAAGTGATTGACGGCGGCCTGATTCCTCAGCGCTCTTATCTGGTACGCGGCAGCCCGGGTACTGGGAAGACTACCGCTCGTAAAAACCTGGACAAAGCTACCCAAAAGTAGTCAATGTTAGACATCTACGTTAGTAATTTTAGTCCACAGTCCTAAAACTACAGGAATA
>NZ_JAEQCX010000033.1:0-91193 GCF_020738035.1 Microcoleus sp. PH2017_28_MFU_U_A | reverse complement strand
CGTCACAAATACTGCAAAACTGTTCACCGCAATGATGGTTATATGTATGGGTTTTCCACTCTTGTCCGCTAAATCGGCGATTAGAGGCGTACCGATCGGAATGTCCCAACTGTGGGGCGAAGTTTAAGATTCCCGCGTTGTGGGCGGATGGCTGGTGTCAAGGAGGTTTTGTGAGGTTTAAAAAGATGGCGGAGTATCAGAAATATTGCTGATTCCTTGAGACAATAAAGTTCTGTATGCTTGCTGAGGATGAGTTGGTTCATCAGGATATTTGAGTTCTAGTAATTTTTCTGACAACATTGGATTAATAAAATGAGTCCTAATTGTTTCAGAACTGCGATTCAATAGTTCAGCTAATCTTTTGACAGTTAAATATCTTTCCGAGCAAAGTTTCAGAATCGTGTTTCTCATCAACTCTGGACTTGCCCGTTGCTTTTCTCGAACCGGAGCAGCTATTTCTAGTAAAAAGAAATTTTCATCATTATGCACGGAGCTTGACTCATTATGCACGGAGCTTGAGTAATTATGCACGGAGCTTGACTCGTTATGCACGGAGCTTGGCTCATTATGCACGGAGCTTGGAATCAAGGAAAGTAAATCAGGTTGACTTTTATTTGGTAGAGCGTACTGAGTTCCGCGACCACGACCAGAGCGCTCTAACCAACCATTATTTACGAATTGCTTGAGACATTCCCCTATATCTCTGGGATGTTCTCGACTATAACACTGAATGTCAGCATTGCTAATTTCTCCTGATTGATGTGCCAGTATCAAAATAATCCGCTCTAATTCGGTCAATTCGCAATAGTCATCTCCCACAATTTCCCTTAACTCTGTTTCGACATTTTCGGGAATCATGCTCACCATTGGTAAAGCAACCAAAGTCATCTCTAACTCTAATTTCTCTGATACCAAAGGAAACCATTGCTGCTCTATCCATGCGCGGATCATCTTTCTAAAGCCCGATCCTGCTTTTTCTCCTAAGCCAAGCATTTGAAACATTTTTTGCAAATTAGGATTGCGAGGATCGCTAACGCCGCCTTCGTAAAGCTGCTGAATAGAAATTCTCAGACGACCCGGATTGGAAAACGAAAAACCATTTTTATACTTGGTAATTTTTAAAGGGCGAGTAGATTGATAATCGGCATGAATAAGAGTATTGACCAAAGCCTCTCGCAATGCTTCATGGACATGAGTTTCGCCACGACGTATGGCATCTTTGTCGAGTTGGAAAGGAACTTCTAAATCATTAACTACACGAGTATAAACACGATAGTAAAAATTAAACAAGTTAGGTTCCCACTTGCCGTCAAGTGTTAGTCTGTAAGTCCATCGTGTTTCTGGATCGTCAGAAAGTTGCTCCTGATAATCAAGTTGGTAGTGAGACAGTGCATCTAAAATACTACGTTCGCGACCAAACATGAGCAAACCAGCAATAGTTAACCCTTCTTGACCCGTGCTGCGATCGCGACTCCATCCCCCTAACTGACGCAACAAATCCGAATCATGTAATGCCAGCCAAGGATGATCTGGTTCTCTAGAGCTAAACCGTTGACGAAAGGATTTTAATGTTTCTGTATCGATATCACTAAGGTCGAAACCTTCTAAAATTTGGATATCTTGAGGTGCATCACTGGCATCGCGCAACATTTGACGGATTTCAGCATCAGTGCAACGATAATCCCCTTCATAATTGCGTTTATATGTGCCTGTTAAGGGATTATTGTTAATATAAACTGGTCGCTGTGTCCGAGTCGCTCTTGGCACTTTAATAATGACTAACTTATTAGTTTCAATCTCTAGTTGTTCTAGATCGGAGTTAAAACAGATAGGAGTGCTGAGTTTTTGCAGATTGTTATGATTGTTCCAAAATTCTTTTAATAGTACACTGGGGTTACGGACACCTGAAATCTCGAACCCATTTCGATTTTCCGTGACACCTAGAACAATATAACCACCATCTGTATTGGCAAATGCTGATACTGTTTCCCAACTACTTTTGGGAAAACCACCGTCAGCAGACTTAAATTCAATGTCTTGGTCTTCTCCAAGGTTTATGCGATCGAGTAATGTTTCTAAATCCATTTCCTTATCTCTGAAGCAGGGTGAGTAAACTCCAGTTCTTTCTCATAAAGGCGTTTGAGCGCTGCCAGTATTTCAAAGCTCAAACCCACAGACCAACAAGAGTCGATCGCTGCCAGCGCGATTAAGTATGTTATCAGTGATAAATATTTTGTTACTATACATTAAGTCAGAGTCCTAAATGTCGTAGCCATAAGGCTTAAAAAACTATGGACACAACTGGACTCGAACCAGTGACCCCTACGATGTCAACGTAGTGCTCTAACCAACTGAGCTATGCGTCCTCACGAATTACCAATGTAGCAGAACATTAGATGGATTGTCAAGCATAAATATAAAATTTTTCAAGCCACCCACAGCCACCACCCCTAATTCCCAACCCGCCAAATCTTCACAGTTCGATCGCCCGAACCGCTAGCCAAACACCCCGCATCAGCACTAAAGGCCACCGACAAAACCTCCCCCCCGTGTCCCGTCAGAAGTTCCAGCAAACCCCCCGTAGCCGTATCCCACAAATAAATCGAACCATCCCGACTCCCCGTCGCCAAAAACCCACCATCCCGGCTTAACGCCACACACAAAACATCCCCAGAATTGTCCCTCATACTCCGCAGCAGCGTACCTCGCCCCTGTGCGTCCACCCGCCACAGCTTCGCTGTACCATCCCGACTCCCACTAACCAAAATCGATCCTTCTCCTACTCCCCCCCTTGTAGGGGCGGTGCCCCCGTGCCCGCCCTGGCTGGGGAAGTTCGCAGCAAAGGCGATCGCCCGCACCCAATCCCCGTGCTCTGCTAAAGTACAAATCGATCGACCATTGCGCCAATCCCACAACTGCAAACTCTTATCCCGACTCCCCGTCGCCAAAAACTCCCCACCAGGACTAAAAGCCACAGCCTCAACCCCACCGACGTGACCATTCAAAGCCGACATCGGCCTACCCTTATTCAAATTCCACAACTGCACAGTCTTGTCCCGACTCCCCGTCGCCAAAACCTGACCGTCGGGACTAAAGGCCACAGCATAAACCCGATCCTCATGACCGCGCAAAGCATACCACCACTTACCCTTATTCAAATCCCAAATTTGAATTGTTTTATCCCGGCCACCGCTAGCCAAAGTCGCCCCATCAGGACTAAACGCCACAGAAGTCACCCAGTCAGAATGACCCGTGAGAGTATACCACCGCTTACCCCCGTGCAAATTCCACATCTCGATCGTTTTATCCTCACTCCCGCTAGCTAAAGTCGCGCCATCAGGACTGAAAGCTACTGACGTAACAGCATGGGAATGCCCTACCAGAGTATGAACGCACCTCCAAGTAGGCGCGCGCGCTGGCACAACCCGCTGCATCGGTGGCACAGGTATAATAGTGCCTGCAACCGTTGGTGGCACGGCATTCTGCACCGCAGGCATCCTCTGTGGCACGGGAATTGCAGGCGCTGGTAGGGGCGGTGGATGGTGCGTGCCCGCCCCCGACTGCTTCGGCTGCAAATCTTGGAGAACTTCAGCTACAGATTTGTAGCGGCGACTGAGACTCGGTTCGATCATTCTGTCGATGATGCGGCTTAATTTCGGATCGATTTGAACCTTCAAAAAATCTCGCCAAACCCAAACATCTTGATTGATATCGAACAAATCAAACGGAGATATTTGAGTCAGTAAATAAATGCAAGTTACGCCCAAACTATACAAATCGCTAGCATAAACCGCTTGACCTCGAATTTGTTCCGGCGCCACGAATTCAGGCGAACCAATCACTGTACCTGTTTCTCTCAAACCCTCCACAAGTTTTGCAGCACCAAAGTCAACTAAAACTAATTCCCCGGTTAGTGTTGGGTAAGTATAAATAATCGGAGTTTGAGAAACGCGGCGGCGGATAATGTTAGGTGGTTTAATGTCTCGGTGAATTACATTGCGATCGTGCACGAACTGCAATACTGGCAATAAATCATTCAGCATACCGAGAATCTGATTTTCGCTAAAAGCCCCAGCCCCCGCCAATTCTTGCTGTAAATTTTGACCTTCTATAAATTCCTGCACTAAATACTGATATCGTTCCTGCTGAAAGTGCGCCAGCAATTCGGGAATTTGCGGGTGTTTCCCCAATTCGTCCAGCCGCACCGCTTCTCGGTTGAATAATTCTGCTGCTTTTTCGGCGCTGCTGGTTCCTTGGGATAGGGGGAAAAACTGTTTAATTGCACAGCGCGGTTTTGAGGGTTTGTCTTCGTCTACTGCTAAAAAAGTACGGCCAAAACCGCCTCTACCGAGGGGTTTGATGGCGCGGTAACGCTCTCTGAGCAACAGTTTGGTGCCGCAATTCAGGCAGAATTGAGTTCGATCGGCATTTTGCGGGTTTTGACAGGCGGGGTTTAGGCAATAACTCATAACTGAACCGGGAAGCAATCAGCAGCATATTTCTATGATACTGAGGCAATACCAAATCCGACTTAAATATCCCCTTTATTTCTTAGTCCGCGGAGGCGGACATCGTTTGTGTAGTCGCGGTTTCAACCGCCGAGTCTTATCTCTCGCGTTACAATTTAAAATTAAAGGACTGAAGTCCGAACGATCAAACCAGTTTGTAGTGAGGACTTCAGTCCGCAGCATTTAAGATCTAGCTTTAACATTCAGAGCATACTCTTTAAACCTTTCCAAGTCAGCCTGAATAGTCGATTCAACAACTCGCCCTACAAATGAATTGTCCATCAATGTTGCCAACCAGCCGGGAACTCCATAAGCCACCGTTAGTTTGACAATGCTGCTGTTTTTGCGATCGTAAAACCGCACCGCACCGCGATTTGGCAAACCGTCTACAGATTCCCACTGAATTATCTGATTTGGCACTAATTTGAGAATCCGAGAAAGCCAGCTAAATTGTAACCCCCCGGTTGCAAGTTTCCAGCGCGATAATTCTGGATCTTCTTCGAGAACTCGAACTGATTCTATCCACTTCATCCAGCGCGGCATTTGCTCTAAGTCAGACCAAAGTTCCCACGCTAATTCGATAGGAATTGCCACTTCTACTTGTACACTATGCTCTAACCAATCAGTCATTCGATTTTAGATTTTAGATTTTAGATTTTAGATTGAAGAATTGTTTCTTCTCGTTTCCAGGCTCGGCCTGGTAACGCATATCCAGAGGCTCCGCCTCGGTTTTCAAAAGCGAATATCAGAGGCAGAGCCTCCTCCAAGGCATTCCCAGCCAGAGCCTGGAAACGAGAGAAAATCATTAGCTTTTAGCTTTTAGCATTTTTCACTGGAGCGACTAATGCCAACTGCCAACTGCCAACTATCAACTGCCAACTAACTGTAAGTTTCCAGAATAGCCTTAGCCGCTTGATGACCGGAAAGAGTCGCACCTTCCATGCTATCAATGTAGTCTTGCTGAGTGTAACTTCCTGCTAAAAAGAAATTAGCAACAGGAGTTTTTTGAGCGGGGCGGTAAACATCCATTCCCGGCGCTTCCCGATACAAAGATTGAGCGAGCTTAACCACACTGTACCAAGTCATATTTAATTCCCGTGCTGAGGGGAATAAATCCTGAACTTGCTTGAGTACGTGTTGGGCGATCGCCTCATTGCTTTGTTTGATAAACGGATCGCCCGGTGTCAGCACCAACTGCAACAGAGAACCTTGTCCTTCTTTATAATAATCCTTAGGACTTGTCAGCGCCAAATCGGCAAAACAAGAAAAATCTGCATCTGCTGAATATAGCAAATTATCGATGCCTACAGCGTGGCTCAACTGTTTGCGCTTGGCTTCATCTTCCAGTTCCGTTACCCAACCGTCGAACCGCAATTGTACTGTCGCAACAGGTACCGCATCTAACTTATAAATGTTGTCAAATTCCGACCATTTGCGCCAAGCTGGAGGCAATATTTTCTGAATTCCAGGCACGTCGCAGGCGAAAACGTAAGCGTCTGCGGTAATATGTTCTTCAGTTTCGCCGTTAGCTACTAGCAAACCTGTTACGCGCGTTTCTGTGCCTTCTTCAAACTGAATTTCTCGGACTCGGCGCCGCGTGTAAATTTTGGTTCCTTTACTTTCCAAATATTCGACAATTGGTTTGTGCAAATATTCGTTGGGAGAACCGGACAGCATCCGCATGACAGAGGCTTCGGTTTTGGAGGCAAAGAATTGGAAGATTGTCAACATACACCGGGCAGAAATATTTTCGGTGTCGATAAAACCTAGTGCGTAGGCGATCGGGTTCCACATTCTTTTGAGGGAGTTTTGGTTGCCCCCTTGACTGCGAAACCAGTCAGCAAAGCTAATTTTATCCAAATTGCGGATAGTTTTCATTGCTCCCTCAAAGTCGATCAAACCACGGACGATGGGGCTAGTTCCCAGGGCGATCGCATTTTGAATTTTGTCTTGTACCGTTAGCTGGGATGTAGTGAAAAATGCCTTCAAACCATGCAAAGGAGCACCCACGGGAAAGCGAAAATCCAAAGAACCAGTTTCGCCGCCTCGATTGATAAAAGTGTGGACGTGATCTTTGAGGAGCAAATCGTCAAAAGCTCCCACCTTTTTCATTAGGGCAAATAAGTTATAATAGCAGCCGAAGAATACGTGCAAACCCATTTCAACGTGATTCCCGTCGGGATCTACCCAACTGCTGACTTTGCCGCCGACAAAAGGGCGGGACTCAAAAATTTCTACTTCGTGGCCGGCATCCACTAAATCGACTGCTGTGGTCATTCCAGCCAGTCCCGCACCTGCGATCGCAACCCGCATTTTACCTATCCTTATCCAGTATTTTTACAAATTGTAACAAGTTTTAGAGTTTCCGAAACATTCTAAAGTGCGTAAATGCCGATCGGCACTTGCACCCCTCTCTGAATTCTTGCCAAAAAATCCGCACTAATTGCACCGTAAGGGCTTTGTTCCAGATAAGTCTGGCGCAAAGCAGACACATTTTCGCAGACAGCTAAAGAATCAGCTTGTAATCCTCCCTCACCAGCCGGAATTAAGATGCGATTAGGATTATCTACGCCTGTAAGGTTACTTGTGAAAGGAACAACAATCACAGAATCGCTAAACTCGTTGCGGATGTCAGGAGAAACCACAACTACAGGTCTTTTTTTTTGTATCTCCTAACTGACGCAAAGCCCTTGAAAGATAAATCTCTCCTTGTCTGGGATAAGTTGTAGTTATTGAATTAGAGTCCATCGGCGTTCCATGCTTCCTCTATCTGTTCTTCTACAAAATCAAACCACTCTTTTTCATCCTGAATATCTTCTTGACTGCGGTTGAGATAAAATTTCCGCAATTTATCTTCTATTTGCTTGGCGTACCAGAGACGGAGAGCTTGTTCGATCGCCTCCGTCCAATTATCGGTAAGCTGGTCTATTTTATCAGCAAACTCGGCATCAAGGGCGACCAACACTTCTCGCTTTTGAGTAGAATTTGACACGTTCGTTCTCCTTGCCAATTCAAATAAAAAAATGACTGCTAACTGTTGACTGGCGACTAATATCATTGGTTGTTAGTTATTGGTTATTAGCAGCATCACACGAGTAACAAATAACAAATAACAAATAACAAATAACTAACAACTAACAACTGACTTTAAAACATCGGCATCAACTGAAGTGGCCCAATTCCTAAGTCTTTAGGAGAAACCCAGCGCACCTCAAACAAAGCGACCATATCCTTAAACTGAGGCTGACCGCGAGAAGCACCCATCAACCCTTTAGCAATCACCAAACCGCACCAACCGTTAGTTGATTTACAGCGGCGCTCCCACTTTTTGCGAGCTTCCTGATGCACCGGGTCGTTTTCATTAAACTCGCCAAACAAATACAATTCCCCATTTTTTGTTTGCAAAATACCCAAGTCGTATTGCTCGTCTTGAAAAGGATCTTCGCCCGGATTAAAACAAATTGCCTTCACCCCTCCAGCTTCTTTCAAATCTTGAATCATAGTTTTAGCCTTGGGATTGGAAGTTTGAATCATCACTACAGGCAAACCATCCCCGGCGGTATTAATATCGACTTCTGCACCTTCGTGAAACTGGACACTTCCGCGTAGAAAATCTACCGTTTCCCAAGGTACGACACCCAGACTCAAGAATGAATTTTGCGGCACCAAATCGTCCCGCAGCCGTGGCATTTCAAATTCATCATCCTCATCGTCATCGTCATCGCCCAGCATCTGTAATAATTCGTCTGACACCTCAGGCATCGTCGAAACTTTAACCGATACCTGTTGAATTTCTCCATCAGACTGCGGAACAGGGATGCGGTAGCGACTGTTGAGAGCGGGAAATGTGTCTGCTGCCAATTTCCGGCGGCCGTTGTGGAAAAAGCGGTGGAATGCTTCGAGAGCAACTAACATCGTCAGGGCTTCTTCTTCGTAAAGAATCGATCGCAATCCTTCTAAAGGATGCAGGTTGCCAAAATTCGGTTCAATTTCCGATGGAGGCAAATCGGCTAAATCAATTTCGTCATCGTCATCCTCATCAAGCTCGCCGGCGCTTTCAAAGGTGAGAAACAAACAGTCTTGCCCTAAAAAAGCCTGTTCTAAATCTTCAAAAGAGTCATCGTTGACAACTCGCTCTCGAAACCGCTTCAAGGATTCTAGAGATCGGTACAGCAAAACTCCGTAATCCATTCTCCCTTGGCCCAATACGGATACGTAGAGGCTGGCGACATCCCACTGATTGATTTCAATAGATATAATTTGATGTTCGCTCAAAGTCCGCCACGGAGCATCGTGCCAAATTTGAGCGGCTTTTTCCATTAGCACTTCGGCGTACTCAGGCGGTAATTCGGGAGGCCGATTCACAGCGACCTCTTCCATGCCCCGAAAGATTTCATCAATTAAGGGCAATTCCGGTACGTAGTCAATGGAAATACCTAAATCTTGAAGTATTCCCCGCAGGTAAAATTGAATTTCTCGATTTTTGACTACGATTTTTTGGGGGCGGACTGCGGGGGCCGGACTTTGGGGATGTTCCATTGCCCGCAGGAGAGCGCGGACGATCGCCTCTGGGCCCGCATCTGGGCCTACCATGTCCATTGCTCTGACGATGCCTTCAGAGCCGTCCACCCAGAGAATACACTCGCCACCAGCTTCTGGATCGTCGTCGTCCTCTAGCATCATGTGCGAGTCAGCATTTGATAACGGTCGGCGGTCGCCCTCCCACACGCTGGGAATTTGAGGTAAGTTTTGTAGCCGACGAAGAGTAGAGCGATTCAGCGCTGCCATAGAGTAAGCCCGTTGGGTGAAGCATTGTTGCGGTGCCACAAAGGGTCAACCGCTGCTTCTCAATCATAAACCCTATAGGGGGAGAGGACATCAAGCTTGGAAATGAGGTCTCACCGTAATTAAAAATTTCCGGCTAAAAATTCAGCCTTCAACGTTCAGTTGACAGTTGACAGTTGACAGTTGACAGTTGACTCCGAAAGCAGTTGGCAGTTGGCAGTTGGCAGTTGGCAGTTGGCAGTTGGCAGTTGGCAGTTGGCAGTTGGCAGTTGGCAGGAAAGTAGGTGACTGACTGATGACTGATACTGATAACGTTCGCTCTTCGGGGACGCTCGCACTAATTAATGACTGATGACTAATGACTTCTTCCCTCTTCCTTCTTCCCTCTTCCTTCTTCCTTCTTCCTTCCCTGTACAATGGAGGTATAAGATTAAACTCTTAACATTCGACAGTCTCAGGAGTTCGACAGATTATGACTCAAGCGATTTCCCAACAGCGGGGCATTCAAATGACGGACTCTGCTGTTCGTCAAGTTTTAGCTCTTCGAGAAAAACAAGGTAAAGACCTCTGCTTGCGCGTAGGGGTGCGGCAGGGCGGCTGTTCTGGTATGTCTTACGTGATGGATTTCGCAGACCCCAGCACTGTGAAATCTGACGATGAAGTGTTCGACTACGAGGGTTTTCAGGTAGTGTGCGATCGCAAGAGCATTCTTTATCTCTACGGTTTGGTGCTCGACTTCAGCGATTCGATGATCGGCGGTGGCTTTAAGTTCACCAACCCCAACGCTACTCAAACTTGTGGCTGCGGCAGTTCTTTTTCTGCTTAAATGGGAAAATTGCTTGGGGCATGGGTATGGGCATTGGTAATTGGTCTCCAGCTAATTGCTGACAATCGCGATCGACAATCAGCCTCGGATGCGCTTCCTTTGTCCCGCACCCCATGCTTTCGAGCAATCTAAAATCTAAAATCCAAAATCCAAAATCGAATGACCCCTGAAGAAATGTTTAAAGACGGTTTCGATCGCTACCAAGCTGGCGAAGCCCCTGCTAATCTGATCCCCGTGTTCAAAGAATTGTGCGAGAAATCTCCCAAAAATGGCAATGCCTGGGCTAGCCTCGCGTGGCTCTACCTTTTGGAAAATAAACCCGGATCGGCTCAAAAAGCAGCGAAAACAGCGGTTAAATTGAACCCTCACGACGCCCAAGCTCGCATCAACCTAGCAGTCGCGATTCTGGATCTCAAAGAAAAAGGGGTGCGCCCCCACGTAGAAGTTGCTCAGCAACTCCTGATGGCTTCCGAAGAGTTGTTAGAGGAAGTTACAAAAAATTTTGAAGAAGGATTAAGCCGCAAACCGGACTGGAAGAGTCTCGCCCGCGTGAAACAGTGGCTTCTGGAAGCGTAAGCCCCCAAACAATGTCGATTTGGGGGTGGGGATCAAGGAAATCGGGTTTGTGGTTTATTACGATCTCGTAATAAATCAATAAATAACTTTATGGAAAACTCAGGAAGTCAGTGCTAGTATTTGAAAACTTAGACGATCGACAAACCGGCACAGCGGTTTTCAGACTTGACTACCATAAATACTAGGAGTTGTAAGAACATGAGCACTGACAGCCACGTTAACATCAAACCAGCAACCCGCAACCACAAAGGTTTCTTTATTCAGCCTGCTTCTTACAAATTGATGAGCATCGATAAATCCGGCTGGGCCTTGATTTGCATGGACAAAGCAGTTTGTCATTATGTAGATCCTGATGACTTGCAATTGCCGAATAAGTCGGGAATGTCTGAAGGTTAATCCAGAAGTTTTGAGAGACATTAAAATGCTTTATTTGAGTAGCTGCCCTCCCTGGAGAGGCAGCAACTTTTTTTTTGTCAGTTGTCAGTTGTCAGTTGTCAGTTGTCAGTTGTCATTAGTCCTGCCGTCGGGCAGTCATCAGTCATCAGTCAGAAGTGTACTAGATCTAACCCAATACAGTTCACTTAAGACAGTACACCAGGAAAAACGATTTGACAAACAGACCCTGCGATTGCTTCGCGAAGACGCTCGCAATGACAAAAAACGTTAAGTAAACCGTATTGAGATCTAACCAATGTAAGGAAGTTCGGCAACGGGTTGTGTAGCGGATGTAACGGATAGAATTCCCAATAACCGATTACCGATTACCGATTACCGATTACCGATTACCAATTACCAATTACCAATTACCAATTACCAATTACCAATTACCAATTACCAATTCCCAATTCCCGATTACCAATTACCAATTCCCAATTCCCCATCGCCTAATTGCTAGATTTGATAGAAAAATTACAAATTACCGATTACCAAGAATAATGGGTTTAAAGCCTCCTCGTTCGAGGAGGAAATAAAACAAAATTATTCACTGTTTCAATCCTGTTCCTTCTAGGTAGAGGTCGATCTCAAACTGTCAACTGTCAACTGTCAACTGTCAACTGTTGACCAATTCCCGATCGCCTAATTGCTAGATTTGAAGGCAAAAAGCAGATCGAGCTGAGCAGTTGTCGGTTCTGTGGAAGTTGTGGCTACGCTGACTCCTCGGAGAGAATTGAGCACTTCAGCAACGGGCGGCGAAACTAAATTGGGCTGTACAGCGAGCAAATAACGGTTCGCCCATGACATGGTTTTTTCCATATCTATATAAAAGTAACCTTGGTTCGCCTGCGGTACAGCAGTGGCGATCGCCTGAAAACTCGGACTGCTGCTTAATGGTTGCGGTGGCGCTGTGGTGATGACATCAACTAAAGGGCCGCCGAAGGCAACAAATACAGAATTTTCATTCAGCCAACCGTGCCCGAATAAGGTTCCTTGTTGCGGTATTTGCCACTCTGTAACCTCTTTTCCCTGGACTTGTCTGGGGGCGACGCTGACTGTAGGATTGCTTTTGGCGATCGCATCGAGTTTTTTGAGGGTTGCTTCGGCTGCGGGGCGATCGCTCGTTTCAAAAATCATCGCCGCCCCCATCCCCAACTGAGACAAAATACCTTGCTCCGAACCGATCGCCCCGATCGCAAATTCCCCATTCATCCAGCCAAAAACATCACGATCGGCATCCAAATCCAAGCGTTTAAAACTACTTCTCACCTGCTGAATGCCCCTGTCAACTTCCGGGCTATCTTTTGCCTCTGCCGTCGCCTGCAACCAAATGCGATCGAGTCCCTTACCCCCTACTAAAGCAATGGTTTCGCCGGGAAATCTGGGCAACAATTTCGATCCGACTGGCGGCTTTTGCTGTCCGAATTTAGGATCTAACCGAGCGATAGTTTTCACCCTCAATCCCGAACTGTCGGCCCCTATTCCCGCTACCAAAGACTTGACTTGTTTAAACTGTGAAAGCACTGTCGAAGGCAATTGAAAATCATCGGGCAAATTAGTTTTTAATTGCTCGATTGCAGCAGGATAATCAGCAATGTAAATAGTTGCGATCGGATTCGGTACGCCAGCACTCTCTGCAAAAAACTTAGTTGTACTCTTCTGGGTAGCGAGGGAGGGCTGTCCTTTAAAAGTATCGATCGCCATTTCCACAGGCTTTCTCAAAGGAGCCATCACTAATTGATCGTCCAACAAAGCCACACTGTAGCGCTTGCCCGTTGGCTCTGCAATCTCAGAAATTTTAACTCCTTTATACTCAGTTTCTTGAGTTGTGGCACCTTCCTGAGATTTTAATTTATTAGCAAAATTCCAAGCACTAATTTTATTTTTGACACTGACTACAACGAGCAGTTTAGGAGGCTCTGTTTTAGCGGTAGCATCTGGGGGTAACAAAGCCACCATCACGCCCCCCAGCCAGGGCTTTAAGTCTCTCTCAAAGTCGATTTGAGTGCCTGCCAAGCTTTGTTCTTGAAAGGCCTTCAAACCCGCACCGACCAACTTTTGAGCGCCCGGGGTGCCGAATTGCTGCAACTGTGACAGTGCTTGGGGATTGGGGGAGATGAAGGCGGCCATCATTGCTTCGTCGGGTACAACTTTGGCGCTGTCTTGGGGGTTGGAGACTTGTTGGCTCAAACCGTGGAAGTAAAGGTACACCGCGGCGCTACCTGCTGCAATGATGGCGGCAGCAATTAGAAGCTTTGGTTTTTTTGCAGGCATTGTTTTCGATCCTAGCGTCCTTTATCAGTTTAATGAAAATCCACTGGGCTTGTGGGGAGCCGATCGAACTAGCTATTTATTTTTATAGAATTTAAAACGGGTTTGGGCGATCGTGTAAACTGCTGTTGAGATGAAGTGCGGGAAGAAATATGAAAGTAGCGATCGCGGGAGCAACGGGATTTGTAGGTAGCCGGCTGGTGGAGAAGCTGCAAGCAGCCGGACATCAAGTGGTGGTTTTGAGTAGAGATGCGGCGAAAGCTGGGCGAGTTTTCCCGGCTTCGGCTTATCCAAATTTGGATGTTGTCGCCTACACTCCGGCGGAGTCTGGTGATTGGCAAAATTCGATCGCGGGCTGCGACGCTGTGGTTAATTTAGCTGGGGTGCCGATTGCGGAGGAAAGGTGGACGGAGGCGCGCCAGCAAGCGATTCTCGACAGTCGCAGATTGACGACGGCAAAATTGGTAGAGGCGATCGTCAATGCTAATCCTAAACCATCGGTGTTTGTGAGCGCATCGGCGATCGGCTATTACGGAACCAGCGAAACCGCTGAGTTTGACGAAAGCAGCCCTGCGGGAAACGATTTTTTAGCAGCAGTTTGCAAAGACTGGGAAGCTGCGGCCCAACCTGCCAAAAATGCAGGCACAAGGCTAGCAATTTTGCGGCTGGGAATAGTTTTGGGAATGGGAGGCGCGCTAGCAAAAATGCTGCCACCTTTTAAACTATTTGCAGGCGGCCCAATTGGCACAGGAAAACAGTGGTTTTCTTGGATTCACCGCGAGGATGTGGTTGATTTAATTTTGTATTCTTTGCAAAATTCGCAAGTTCAAGGCGTTTTGAATGCGACAGCACCGAATCCAGTGCGGATGAATGAATTGTGCCAAACTTTAGGGGAAGTTTTAAGTCGGCCTTCTTGGTTGCCGGTGCCAGGTTTTGCTTTAGAAATGCTGTTGGGAGACGGCGCTAAAGTTGTTTTGGAAGGGCAGAAAGTTTTGCCGAAACAAACTTTGGCTAGCGGTTTTCAATATCAGTATCCGATGCTGAAGTTGGCTCTAGAAGAGATTTTGGCTGGTAATTAAATCCTGCATTTTTAGATATCCCTCGTTCCCCGGCTCTTCTGCCTGGGAACGCATATCCAAAGGCTATGCCTCGTTCCTTCAAATAAATCATCCCACTCAACAATCAATCACATCAACTACCAACAATCGATTAATTCCAGTCGGTTTTAACCGACTTAAGCTATGAGGCAGGGGTTTAAACCCCTGCCGGACTGCGGAACTGACGGACAGGCCGACTGAAATTTTACCAAAATAGAATCGGAATTTACTATGCCAGAACCACAAGCAAACCAACCAATTATTTGCACTAGCTTTGGCGAATGGTGCTTTCACAAAAATAGTCTTTCAAAAGAAGCGAAACATACAGTTGAAGTGCTGTTAAAAAGAGCAGGAACTTCTTACTGTTATAAAGCTGAGCGAATCCTGTCAAATAGAACTTCTCTGAGTTTTGTAAGCGATCGGATATCAGACCTCACAGCCCTGCTATTTCTGACCGATTTGATCGATCTGAATCTGGAAAACAATCAAATATCAGACTTAACACCCCCCTGCAATCTTTAACCAATTTGACAACGCTGTGTCTCAACACAAATCAAATATCAGACTTAACACCCCTGCAATCTTTAACCAATTTGACAACGCTGTATCTCAACACAAATCAAATATCAGACTTAACACCCCTGCAATCTCTGAGGAATTTGACTCATCTGGGCCTGAGCAACAATCAAATATCAGACTTAACACCCCTTCAATCTCTGAGGAATTTGACTTATCTGGGGCTGGGCAACAATCAAATATCAGACTTAACACCCCTGCAATCTCTGACCAATTTGACTTATCTGAATCTGGACAACAATCAAATATCAGACTTAATACCACTGCAATATCTGACAAAATTAAATTATTTGAAGCTGGAAAAAAATCAGCTTCCAGACTCAACACCCCTGCAATCTCTGTGGAAAGTTACCGTCAATTCTACAGAGCGAGTCGATCGCACTCGTGCCGCAGCAGCGATCGAATTTGCTTACGCCACTCTCGGCAAGACTTGCCCAAAAATTATTTTTTGTGCGAGTCCTCACTCCGCCATAGCACAATTGAAAAGTTTGGAATTTCTAACTAATAAAACTGATTTATTTGTGTGTTTTTATCAACAGATAAAATCAGCCTGTCGGCTTTTTTACTGCATGAAAAGTCTTGTGAGTATTTCAGGAATTAGATGGGAGGGGCAGCTCGAACAAGAATTGCGACGAGATATTTCGGACTATTTGAACTATTCAACGTCGATATTTACTTGGAATTCTGTTATGAATTCTCTGTTGAAGACCATCTACATAGCTGACTTTTGTGTGTCTGTAATTAAAATTTTTATCAACCCCGATGCACAAAAAGCTTTTGAATGCTTGAAGCAGCTTTTAGTTGAATGCGGGTGGATTTTTGCATTTGAGGATGTCTGCTGCGTGTGCGATCGCCCCTCAAAACTATCCCTCGACAGTGAAGATCGACTGCACGCAGAAGGAGAAAGTGCGATCGAATTTACCGACGGTTACAAACTCTACTCGTATCACGGAGTAAATTTGCCGGAAAAATACGGACAAATACACCCGAATCAGTGGGAAGCACGATGGATTTTAGAGGAAGAAAATGCCGAACTTCGGCGAGCGTTAATTCAGGGAATTGGTTACGCTAGAATTTGCTCAGAGTTGCAAGCCACAGAATTAGATAGTTGGCAAGAATACACTCTGTTAAAAATAGATTTTGAGGACGATTTCGACGAATCTGGGCAGCCGTTACCAGTTTTTTTGTTAAAAATGACCTGTCCGAGCACCGGACACATTCATTCGTTGCGAGTGCCTCCTGATGTAGTATCAGCAAAAGAGGCAATTCGCTGGGTAAATTGGGACATTGACTCAGAAGAGTTTTCCGTGCAAACTTGAATGCAAGCAGCAGAAATACAAGAACCTTAGATTATTTGTTCATTAGGATGATTTCAGGAAATACGATATATGGTAGTTGCAGCAAAATCAACGATTTCTCTTGCAGAGTTTTTGCAGTTGCCCGAAACTAAACCAGCAAGCGAGTACATCGACGGTCAAATTTATCAAAAACCTATGCCGCAAGGAAAACATAGCCGATTGCAAAAACGATTGCTGGAGGCAATTTCTGAGGTTGGGGAACCTCAAAAGTTAGCCTGTGCATTTCCCGAATTGCGCTGTACGTTTGGGGGGCGATCGATCGTTCCCGATATTGCTGTTTTTGAGTGGTCTCGCATTCCCGTTGATGAAGATGGAGAAATTGCCAACCGCTTTGAAATTCCACCGGATTGGATAATTGAAATTTTGTCACCTGACCAATCTCCAAATCAGGTGATAAAAAAAATAATTTTTTCGATCAATCACGGTACTAAATTGGGTTGGTTTGCCGATCCGAGCGATAAATCAGTAATAGTTTTTCAACCGAATCAATTGCCTGAGGTTAAATCAGATACGGATATTTTACCTGTTCTTAGCGTGTTGGGCGATTGGCAGTTATCCGCAGCCGAGTTGTTTAATTGGTTGAAAATTAATTGATTTAATACGAATTTAAAAAAGTCTTGCTAGAATCATCAATCTTAGACCAATTCTTAACAGTGGCAGATCCCCGCGCAGGACACGGCAGTGCCGTTTCCCTACAGAAAACTGATATCTTTGCCAAAAACTTAATCCATAAAACACTAATCAACATTGGCCCTGTGCCACTTAAAATGGTGGAATGCACAAACCATCAATTTAGGAAAAACTGTTAATAAGATAAGAAAGAAGCCCGCCTTCAGTCAAAGGTGGGCTAAATTCATGCCAGCTTACAGACAGCTAGGCAATCGGGTCTCTTAGCCGATTGACGTAAAAGTTGAGAAAAAGATCCAAATCTTCCGGAAAAACTTATCCTCAACAATTAAGCTCCAGTTTACCCAAGCAGATCGGGAAAATTTCGCACACAGCGATGTTTCCCTGCAAGTGGGGAAATGCTGGAGCTTTATTTTGCCAGCAATCCCCAATCTCCAAGGGTTTAAGCGTCGTGATCGTGAGCGAAGCGGCGGAAGAGGAAGTCTAGGGCGTAGTTCCGCAGGTTGTAGTATTCGGGATCTTCCATCATTTGTACCCGATCGCGCGGACGTGGGAAAGGAATCTCCAAAACCTCGCCAATCGTTGCTGATGGGCCGTTAGTCATCATCACGAGTCGATCGGCCAAAAACAGCGCTTCGTCAATATCGTGAGTAATCATCAACACTGTACAGCGGTGATCGTTCCAGATTTTCAGCAATTCTTCCTGCAATTCTTCCTTAGTAATTGCGTCGAGAGCACCAAAGGGTTCGTCCAAAATCAGCACCTTGGGACGAATTGCTAAGGCGCGGGCGATGGAAACCCGTTGTTTCATACCGCCGGAAATTTGCGGAGGTCTTTTCTCAGCAGCTTCTGTCAGTCCCACCATTGCCAAATGATCTTTGACGATCGCATTTTTTTCGGCTTTCGACTTCTCGGGAAATACAGCGTTAACGGCAATGTAAACGTTTTCAAACACAGTCCGCCAAGGCAGTAAAGCGTAACCTTGAAACACTACCATGCGATCGGGGCCTGGCTTTTCGATCCGCTGCCCGTTAATCGACACGGTGCCTTCGCTGGGATGGCTAAAACCGGACACCATATTTAACAGTGTTGATTTGCCGCAGCCGGAGTGTCCGATCAGAGTAATAAACTCTCCCTCAGCTACGGTCAAGTTAACGTTTTCTAATGCTCTGTAACCGTTTGGATATACTTTATAAACATTGTCCATCACCAAAAAAGGCTGGCGGCGATCGTTTGGTTGCTGGCTCTGGGTTTTGGTGTTTGTCTGGTTGACAGCAGTATTAATCATGGGTTTGAGAAGCCGTTAGTAGGTGATTAGCGATAGCAAATAATGGAGTTTTGAATGGTGAGCTGCGAGTCGAGACTGTAGATTTTCGAGTTCCCTGTATATTTTCAGTATTGAGTTTAAATTGCAAGACTTTTGCATCAATTATATAATTGTGCCGCTTCGCTCTCAACAATGCAATCAATCGCTGTGATTTCTGATTCCTCTTGTCTGACTTGTGAGTTGATAAGTCTTTGACAGGGGCGATCGAGAACTAAGCAATTTTTTCACCTTTTGATATCTCAAAACTCACAGAGCACCATTAGACATTTGGCCGGTGGAAAGCATTCCACCGGCTGGGGCGGACACTCAACAGATCCTAAGCAGCTCTGCGGCCCGAATCCAGAATCACTTCAGCCATCGTGTAATCGCGTTTAATCGCTAGATTGTTGAGATAGCCGATCGGATCTTCAGCATTAAACACCGAGCCATCAAACAAGCGGAGAGAACCCCGAGTGTAAGTAATATCAGACATTCCCAGCTCGCGCGCTGCTGTACTGAAGGGGCCGACTCGCACCACCCGTTCCAGAATTTCTACCCAGTTGCGGGGGAAGACTGTATCGCCCCAACGCGCCATCTGTACCATGTGCCACAACTGTTCGGTACGGCTTGGGCGGTTCACCCCGTCGCCGGCGAACAAGTGGTGAGCGTATTCCCGCATCGGAGTATCAAGATCGCAAGCAGTAGATTTGGAATCGCCAATTTGGATGTAACTCTTGTCAGTAGCGACGTACTCCCGTCCCGCCACAATTTCGGAAACTTCTTGAGCGTGGGCCGGATCGCTGCAATAGTGACAAGCTTCTAGCAAAGCTTTCACTAGAGCAATGTGAGTGTTGGGGTAAGCATTCGCCCAGTCTTCCCGAACTCCCAGAATTTTTGCCGGGTGTCCAGGCCACAGTTCCAAATCCGTAGCCACGGTAAAGCCGACTCCTTCCATCGCCGCGCGCAAGTTCCAAGGTTCGCCGACGCAGAAACCGTCAATCGTCCCACCTTGCAAGTCCACAATCATCTGGGCTGGAGGGATGTTTTTCAGTGAAACATCATGATCTGGGTCAATTCCGCCGGAAGCCAGCCAGTAGCGCAGCAGCAGGTTGTGCATCGATGAAGGGTGAACGATGCCCATGCGGTGAGTTTGGGCGGGGGTTCTGTGCAGCATTTCTTTGAAATCTGCCAGAGTGTAGATTCCTTGGTCGTAGAAGCGACGGGCCAGGGTAATTCCGTTGCCGTTGCGGCTCATGGTGAGGGCTGTAACGGTTGCTATGGGCTTCTCTTGGTGGCCTCCTAAGCTCAACCACGCTGCCATCCCAGAGGGCATTTGGGCTGCGTCTAGGTATCCGGCGGCGATGCCGTCTACGATGCCGCGCCAGCTTGTTTCGCGCACGAGGTGGACTTCATCGAGGCCGTGTTTGGCAAATAAGCCTTTTTCTTTGGCGATCGCGAGGGGAGCGCAGGCTGCCAGGGGGATAAAGCCGAGTTCGAGGTTGACTTTTTCTAGGCCGTGGCGGGCGATCGCCGGTACTTTCCGCGCGCGCAGTTTTTTCACCCGTTTCTGCTGGTTGAGGAAGTAAATCATTTCACTCCGCAGCGCGTAGTAGCTGGGGTGCGAGACTACTTCCATACGTACCCGGGGGCGGGGGATGTCTACTTCGAGGATGCCGCCAATTTTCGATTCTGGGCCGTTGGTGAGCATGACGATGCGATCGCTCAGCAGCACCGCTTCATCTACGTCGTGCGTTACCATCAGGGCGCTGATTTCATACTCTTGGCAAATTTCCATCAACTTTTCTTGCAAGTTGCCGCGAGTCAAAGCGTCTAGGGCGCCGAAGGGTTCGTCTAAGAGTAACAGTTTGGGACGCAGGGCTAGGGCACGGGCGATCGCCACGCGCTGTTTTTGTCCGCCTGATAGTAGTGCCGGTTGCTTCTCGGCGTGGGGGCCCAAGCCCACCATCTCGATGTGTTTTTGGATGATGTCGAGGCGCTCGGCTTTAGCTAAGCCGCTCATTACTGAGTCTACGGCCAGGGTGATGTTTTCTCTGACTGTCCGCCAAGGTAGCAGCGAATAGTTTTGGAACACCACCATGCGATCGGGGCCCGGCTGAGTGATTCTTTGTCCGTCGATCGTCACCAATCCTTCTGTGGGCAGATCCAAACCTGCCACCATATTTAGCAGAGTGGATTTGCCACAACCCGAGTGTCCGACTAAGGAGATAAATTCTCCTTTTTTAATTTCTAAGTCGATCCCTTTGAGGGCTACGTATGTACCGCCGTCTGTTAAATTAAATGTTTTTCCGACTTGTTCTACCGCAATCAAAACTGACATGGTTTTCTTGCCTTTTTTGTAGGTTTGTCCTTGATTTTTCGATTATTTTTGACTGTTGACCGTTAGCTTTTATATTATGCCGATCGCCCAACTGCAATAATAATATTGGTTCGTAGTGAGGACTTCAGTTCTATTCTTTTAAAAAGCTGAGGACTGAAGTTCTGCTACTCCTTTAACTCGTTATCAGGCACAGCCTGGTAACACATAATCAGGAGGCTCTGCCTCGATTTTCCAGCCGAGGCAGATCCTCTTGGATATGGGTTCCCAGTTATTTTACCGGACTTGATATTAGCTTTTAGCTAACAACTGTCAACTGTCAACTATCAACCGTCAACTGTCAACTATCAACCGTCAACTGTCAACTGTCAACTGTCAACTATCAACTGTTTTTATTTGCCTTGAGAGGGAGCAATTTTTTGCTGCAACCATGCCATCAGGCGATCGAGCATCAAACCAACAGCCCCAATGTAGAACACCGCCAAGAGAATTTCACTGATGTAGTTTTGCTGGTAAGCATTCCAAATAAAGAAGCCAATACCTGTAATCCCGGACATCACGATTTCCGCTGCAATAATCGCCAGCCAAGCCAAACCGATCGCAATTCTCAATCCGGTGAAGATATAAGGAAGCGCCGACGGAAACAAGATATTGATGTAATATTCCTTCTGAGTAAGTTGCAGCACTTTCGCCACGTTGTTGTAATCGTCAGGAATTTGGCGGACACCTTCAGCCGTGTTGATTAAAATCGGCCAAACAGAGGTAATGAAAATCACGAACAAAGCAGCCGGTTCGTTTTGTTGAAGTGCAGCCAGGGCGATCGGTACCCAAGCCAAAGGTGCTACCATCCGCAAAAACTGGAAAATCGGGTCTAAAGCCTTGTTCAGGAAGGGATTCGTACCTACCACAACTCCCATGCTAATGCCCACAGCGGCCGCGAGAGTGTAGCCTTTTGCTACCCGTTCCAAACTAGCCATAGTCTGCCAAAATAAGCCGACTCCGTAGGTTTTGGAGTTCATGAAAGGATACATCAACAAAATCCGCGTCCGTTCGTCAGTCCAAACGCTAGTTGGGGGTGGCAACTTGATGATTCCTGTACCCGACAGGAATTGCCAAATTAGCAGGAACCCTAAAAGTCCTAAAATTGGCGGCAATATATTTGACGAATTCTTTTTCCAAAACTCGCCAAGAACTCCTTGGACATCGACTCCGCCTCTCCGATTTGTGCTGACAGCCATCTTGCTAATCTCCTGTGTTTCTGCTGTTTTTTTTCGAGACTTAAGTTATGCGAAGCTTTTACCAACTAACAATGGTCTCGCATCCCCACGGAAGCGGATTGTTTTTAGAACGAGGTTTAAATCGCACGCTTCTAAAAACTGTGTTGTCAACTGTCAACTGTCAACTGTCAACTGTCAACTGTTTAACCCATCACGCTTTTTTAATTGCCAGACTCTTGATGTAATCTTCGGGCTTGTCCGGGTTAAATTCTTTGCCGTCGAAGAACTTCTCAACACCACGAGTCGATTTTGCCGGAATGTCAGCTTCAGCAACTCCGGCTAATTTAGCCGCAGCTTTCCACAAATCTCCTCGGTTGACTTTATCGATGATTGTCTTAGAATCTGCCAAGGTTTTTGTTGGCAAGAAACCCCAGCGGACGCTTTCGGTTAAGAACCACAAATCGTGGCTCTTGTAGGGATAGGAAACGTTGCCGACTCCATCATTCCAGTACAGCGTACTCATTTTGAAGTCGTTGATTTCGGGCTTGCCGTCGCCCATGATATACTTGCCTTCATAAGGAGGAAGCAACACTCCAGGAGCTACGTCAAAGAAGTTTTTGCCAGAAACAATCGACACCAATTCCGCACGATTTTCTGGTTTGTCGCACCACTGCTGCGCTTCAATTATTCCTGCTAACAGCGCTTCGGTAGCTTTGGGGTGTTTGTCTACCCAGTCGCCGCGAATTGCGAGGTATTCTTCTGGATGTCCTTTCCACATTTCGGCAGTTAAAGCGGACAAGAAGCCAATTTTTTCTTTGACAATCCGTAGGGGCCAGGGGTCACCTGTACTGAAACCGTCCATGCTGCCGGTTTTCATGTTGGCCACGGTTTGGGCCGCCGGTACTGTTAGCAACTCGACATCTACGTCGGGATTGATGCCGTTAGCTGCTAGCCAGTAGCGAATCCATAAATCTTGGTTGGCTTTGGGAAAAGTGTAGGCTGCTTTGAAGGGCGTACCTGCTTTCTTGAGTCCGAGGATGTAGTCTTGGGCGGATTTTTCTAGTTTGAGTCCGAGGCCTTTACCTTCGTGTTTGGCAGCGATCGCAATTCCATTTCCCTGAGTGTTTAGCTGTAACAGCACGTACATTGGGATGCCGGCTTTATTCTTGGTGATCAGGCCTTTGCTAATCAAGTATGGCATCGGCATTTGCCACTGCCCGCCATCTATACCACCGCCTGCTGAGCCGATTTCTACGTTGTCTCGGGCCGAACCCCAGTTGGCTTGTTTGGCGACTTTGACATCTACCATGCCGTATTTGGCAAAGAAGCCTTTTTCTTGGGCAATAATTAAAGGCGCTGATTCGACGATCGGGATATATCCCAATGTAATCTTCGTGCTTTCGATGCCTTCTACTCTTTTCTCGTTGGCAACCGCAACCGCTGATGTGGCAGCAGGGGCTCCTCCAGCCCCACCAGCACCACCATCAGCAGTTCCACCGGGCTCGGGCGGATTTCCCAAACAGCCTTTGAGCAGTATGGAACTGACGGCAGATGCACCTGCTGTAACTATAAATTTGCGCCGAGAAAATTTTTCTGAAAATTTGGTCATAGCCTAGCCTCGCTCCAATACATAATCTTCTGTAACGACATCACTGAAGTTTATCAAAGCACTTTATTGCTGTTCGCTAAATTCGGCTTAGAGAACTGTTTTAAGCGCAGGTTGGCAGTAAGGATGAAAAAACTTATGGTAACAATAAGTTTTTATGATATCCCTGCTGATTTGACTCTTTTGATTAACTCAATATTGCGATCGGCCAAGTTGTGTTAACTCGCCAAAAGCGAGTTCTACATTTAATTGGCTTGTTTATTCAGTTTACCGTACTCTTGCTGTGATTATAAAACAAATATTAAATTTAAATGATAAGTATATGTTGTAGGATGTTGCGTTTTATTAAGTAGTCCTTGGTGTGGCCCGATGGTTTCACCGATCGCCCATATTTGACAAAAAACTTGCGCTGTAAGCTTTTGGGCAGTTACCAGCAGCCGGTCTTCTCATTTTTATCAAGGATTTTGCAAATCTCATACTTTTGGTATGTTGACATAATTTTAAAAATGTTATATAAGCGGTTGAGTATCTGCCTCCACGAGCGATCGCCCGTGGAGGCGGTGGGACTATATGAGAAAAAAATGAGAAAAAAATGAGAAAAAAAATTAAGTTTTGAGTAGAAAGCTGAGTAGTAGCCGTAGGGCAGGTCGCACCCACTCGACTTCGTTACTTAATTAAACATAAAATATGGAACGCTAAAAAGCTTGCTGTATATTTCTTCTGACTTGTAAATTCTGACTTCTTGCTTCAGCAGACTTCTATTTAACGATCAAAATTTGAACCGTCTTACCATCGAAAATTCCCTCTAAGTATCGTATGGTGGGCAAGACACGATTAACTTTTAATTATGAAGCTCACAAAAGGTGCAGCAATCAGACTAACAATTCTATTTATTTTGCTCGGAATAGGTGGTGCTTATTCATGGCAAATCATGACAAATCCGGCTTCTTTATAACAAGCTAAAACGCAATCTAAATCTTTAGTAACAATTTATGTAAAAGGCAATTATATTGAAGCCTTTATCTGGTTGTGCTTTGCTATTGGTTTCGCTCTTGATGCCGTAAAAACATCAGAAAAAACCAGAATTTATCGCCTGATTACCACCATATTTTTTTATTGTTTGGTTGCTCAGATATTGTCGAAGCACAAACTGGCGCGTGGTGGAGTCCTTGGTGGTTATTTGTTTGGAAAGTTTCTTGTGTTTATCTATGACGATCTTATTGTGGGTTTATTTGCGCGATCGCGCCATTTCTACTAAACCATAAATTGTCGGTTCGCTAAGAGGGGCGGGTTTACGAGATGCTGAGTTTTAAACATAGATGGTTGGTAAAAACCGCTTCTACGATCGCGCAAATTATCTTGTGATTAATTGTAGCAAGCAAGAAGGAAAATTGGAGGCAGAGCCTGGGAACGAGTAAACAGTTAGCATTCAATGCAAGCTATTAAAAAATTCTCGAACCGCAGCGGGCTGATTATCTGGCTGAACGAAGCTAGCCAGTAAAGTCAAATCGAGTTCGGGGAAAAATTCGCTCTTCTCGCATTTTTGATACGTGCCACTTTGCGATCGATAAAGCGAGAATTGCCCATCTTGCCAAAACCAAACTTCAGACACATTTAAACCTAAATATACCTGTAATTTATCGATGCCACCGCTAGTCACAATAACTTCGATCGCAAAATCTGGAATATCCTTTAATTCCCCGACACAATAGCACTCATCGGGTTCTAATCCCCTGGCTTCTGCTTCGTTGCGATAGGTGGTAGAACCGCAACCATGTAGATCCAAATCTTTAGCAAGGGCATAGGTTTCCAAAAGGCGACCGATGGTTGTTTTTTCGCGTTCGTGTCTGGGAGATAGGGTCATAACTTCAAGCAGTCCTTGGCAATAGGTGAGGCGTAGTCCCGGTACGTCTTCGAGAACAGAATCAATGGTGAGATAGTCCTGCCAACTGATGCCTCGTAGAATCAGGCGTTGTTCGGTTTGAGTATCGAGTTTTTCGACAAGATTTGTGTTCATAGTTGAGCGGCGTTCTATGTTGATCATATTATAGACTAAATTGATTTAAACTGCGTAAATTACAGTCTAAGCTAACTCATAAATTAAATGTTAAAAGTTTACAATTTATGTAAAATATATAAGACTTATGCATGGACTGCGATCGTAAATCGTCTTCAATTACTTTATTATGGTAAGTTTTTTGCTGTAATTTCTAATCTTGTTTCTTCACTTAAAATTAAACCGCTTTGGTTGGGAGGATTGCGTTCCATATAAGCATTTACTAAATCCTCAATGAAAATATCGTAAATTTCTGGAGGTATCCGAGAAGTCAAAGAAAGCCAATCTTTTTCAATTCGTTGCTTTACTTCTCTTTTGCTTCGAGCGGAAATCGAATAGGATACAACTTCTACGCTATTTGTACAGAATCCCACCTTTGTTAATATTTCTCTATATTCGCTAGACAAATAATACCCATAACGAAATTTTTTTAATTCTTGCCACTTACTATGCAGCAGTAATTCTTGCGCTATAAACTGAATAGAAGTGGGAGAGCCTTCACCTAAAAGCGATAGTAAAATTTTACCTGAAGGCTTGAGCGCTTTTTTAAACCTTGTTAGTACGGGAATATGATCGTGGATATAATGAAGAGCCTCGAAAGAAACGATAATATCGAACGACATTTCAAATTCAAGGTTTCTCGCATCGCCTAACTGAAAGTCTAGATTCGGGTAATTTTCCCGATCGAACTTACTCTTAGCAAACTCTATAATTTCTGGAAAACAATCAATACCCACAACATAGCCTTGGGGCAAATATTGGGAAATTTCTGCTGTTATTCTACCGTCTCCACATCCCACATCTAGAATTTTTTCATCTCCTCGCAATTGGAGTTCTGATATTAAATGCTTAATGCGAAAATGAAAGTAAAAAGGGTTATTGTAGTAAGATGCTATAGAAGATGGATACATAGCTAAAAAATATTAATTGCAGATTATTCGCTCGCTTTCAACTACAAAAAGTATATCACACCTGTTGCATTACTGCACAGCTCTTTAACATTTCGTCATAATCGAGCCAGAGGGGCGGGTTTACGAGATGCTTAGTTTTTAACAATTATGGTTGGTAAAACCCGCCCCTACCCGATCGCAAATTATACAAAAACGAATCAACCGGAATTGATATAAAACCGAGAAACCGGGGTTCTTCAAGAAACCCGGTTTCTGAAAGCCCGGTACTGTTAATTGGGCGGATCGAAGCGGTTGACAGATAGCGCAACACCGATCATTGGTAGGGCGACGCCGAAGCAAATCAGCCACTGATCTAGGTTCATTGGAGCTGTCTCGAAGATGCGATTGATAAACGGAGAATTAGCAAAGATAATCTGCAAAATTACAGCTACGACAATGCCGACACCGAGGGCGGGAGCTCCGCTAACTTTTTCCTGAGAACCGCTAAATTTAGCCATCAAAGAAGGTAACAATTGGCTGAGACTCAGTAGGTAAAAAATTCTGCCCATTACTAAAGCTTGAATCGCCATTGTTCGGGCTAGTGGCAAAGTTCCCCAATCGGCTTGACGCACCCATTCAAACATTCCGAAAATTATTGTCCAATTGTACAGAGAAATAGCTAAGATGCGTTTGATCCGATTTTCAGTCAGGAAAGGTTCGTTGACTGGGCGCGGCTGCTGTTTCATCACTCCGGGAGACTTGGGCTCGAAAGCAAGGGGCACAGTCATGGTGATCGAGTTGAGCATATTCAGCCAGAGGATTTGTAGCGACAAAATCGGCAATTCTCGGCCGAGTAGAGTGCTGAGCAAAATTGTCATTGATTCTCCGCCGTTGACTGGGAGAATGAAGCTGATGGATTTAAGTAGGTTTTTGTAGACCGATCGCCCTTCTTCTACCGCAGATTCGATCGACGCAAAGTTATCATCGGTCAAAATCATGTCGGCGGCTTCCTTAGAAACCTCCGTACCGCTACCCATTGCGATGCCGATATCGGCTTGTTTGAGGGCGGGGGCGTCGTTAACGCCGTCTCCTGTCATCGCCACAATTTCGCCTTTTTGCTGCAAAGCTTCTACGAGGCGCAGTTTTTGTTCTGGGGCGACGCGCGCAAAAACTGAGCCGGCTTCTACGGCTTCGGCGAGGGCATTTTTGTCCATGGCGGCGAGTTGGGCGCCGGTGTAGGCTACAAGTTCTCTATTGTGTTTGGTTTTGCGGAATCCCATGCGGCGGGCGATCGCCCTGGCGGTAGCGATGTGGTCGCCGGTAATCATTTTAACTTGAATGCCGGCGGTTTGGCAGGCTTGGACGGCGGCGATCGCAGAGGCCCGCGGCGGGTCGATCATGCCTTGGAGTCCGAGGAAAACTAGCCCTGATTCTACGTCTGAGTGAGCAACGGATCCCTGTTCGTGGGGAACGATTTTTTTAGCAAAAGCTAGGACGCGCAAGCCTTGATCGGCCATTGCATCGACTTGGTGGTGGATTTGCTGGCGATCGACTTCTGTCGAATTTCCTTCAGTGTCGAGACTGGAACCGCAGCGGGTGAGAATTGATTCGACGGAACCTTTGACATACAAAATTTTGTCGCTTGTCGGAGTTCGATGCAGTGTCGCCATGTATTGAAACTGAGATTCAAAGGGAATTGAATCGAGGCGCGGCATGGATTTTTCCAAGACTTGCTGGCTGAGTTCTGCTTTTTTACCTGCTGCAATTAAAGCTCCTTCTGTCGGATCGCCGACGACAATCCAATCGTTATCTTTGAATTCTAAGTGAGAGTCGTTGCAGATCATTCCGGCTTGCAAACATTCTTGCAAAGCTGGAGATTGATTGACACTAATTGGTAGTTGGTTGAGTTCAATGTCGCCTTCTGGACTGTAACCTGTACCTGTAACGGAGTAGGATTTGCCACCAGAATAGATTTCTTGCACTGTCATCTGATTTTCTGTCAAAGTTCCGGTTTTGTCAGAACAAATGACTGTGGCGCCGCCGAGGGTTTCTACTGCGGGGAGTTTGCGGACGATCGCGTGTTTGGCGGCCATCCGGGAAACACCGACGGCGAGGGTGACGGTAATGACGGCGGGGAGGCCTTCGGGGATGGCGCCGACGATGAGGGCGACTGCTGGTTCGACTGCTTCTTTAAAGGCTGAAACTCCGGCTGGGACTGGTCGCCCTAAACGCACTGCAAAGGTCAAGGTTGCCATTGCGAGGACAAATAGCAGCCAGTTTTGACTGAATTGATTAAATTTGCGGGTGAGGGGCGTGGTGAGGTCGATGTGGCGATCGAGCAATTGGGAGATTTTGCCGGTTTCGGTTTTATTGGCGATCGCAATTACGATACCGCTACCTTGGCCGAAGGTAACAAAACTGCCAGCATAGGCCATGTTATCGCGTTCTGCGAGCGGCGTTTCTTCTGGCAAAACCAAGTTTCCCGCCTGTCCGAGTTGTTTTTCAACAGCAACGGATTCGCCTGTAAGTCCAGATTCATCTATTTGCAAATCGCGCACTTTAATCAATCGCAAATCTGCCGGTACTTTGTCACCGGAAGTCAGGGTTACTAAGTCGCCCACAACAAGTTCTTTTGAGGGAACTCTTAATTTCTTGCCACCTCGAATGACTGTGGCTTCTGTGGTAACAGCTTTAGCTAGGGCATCGATTTTTTTCTCAGCCCCAGCTTCTTGGATGAAACTGATAATAGCGTTGGTAGTTGTTACGCCCCAAATTACGCTGGCATTCAGCCATTCTCCAATCAGTGCTTTGATTAAACCGGCACTCAGTAAGATTATCAGGAGGGGTTGGTTAAATTGCAGTATAAATTTTAACCAGGCTGGTTTCCCTGCTTTAACTGTTAGTTCGTTTGGCCCGAATTTTTGTTGGCGACTGGCTGCTTCTGCTGGATCGATACCGTTTTCCAGATTGGTTTCTAATTGAGTTGCAACTTTGGATCTTTCTAAGTAGTGCCAATATTGCTCTGCTACGTCTACATCGTTGGCGGCTTTTGCTGGCATAATTTTTCCTGGATTTTTGTTGTTTGGCGAGCTTTCTTTTATCGATATTGAATCAGCGCGCTCAATACAACTCCTCGCTCGTTGGAGCGTGAATATATTGAGCGACAAGAGGGTTGATTAATTGTTTGAAGGCGTTTTGACTTCAATCTATCTTACAGCAGATGTGTCTGTCTTTGCCAATTGGTTTGGGAAATTCTTTTCGGTGCTAAATCTTTTTTGGGAGTTTTCCGAACAGGTAAAAAAAGCTACTCAACTTCTTGACAGATGGCAAGTTTTAGGTTGTATAGATTCCTGAACTATTTAGCATAAACAGTTTGATTTCCGTACTCTGTAACTGTCAACTATCCACTGGTATATGTCTTCCTTGTCTTGTTTATTTGGCAGTTTTCTGCTGTGAGATTTTCCGACTGTCGCCCTGCGCCCACGGGCGATCGCGAGTGCGCGCGTGTTACAACCTAGGCTAAGGAACAAAATTGTGATCTCATGGAAATAGTGGTAACGCTGCTGCTGGGTTCGGCGCTGTTTGTCTGGGGAATGCGCGCAGGAAAGGCGTTAGTGCGATCGGGAGTGACGGCTAACGATCTGTTTAAGGGCCGAAACTCGATCGCCCTGCTGTTTTTGGGTTTTTACTTTGGCTTGCTGCTGCTGGCGTTAAATCTGCCTCAAATGCCTGTTTTGCCGATCGAGTGGCGATTCCATGGGATGCGAGTAACTTGGACTCTGCTGCGGGTGATGCTGATGGGAGTCTGCGGTATTGGGTTTACTGTAAGTTGGTTGACGGCGCGATCGCAAGTAATCGCAGTAATTTTAATTGGCTTGTTGGGATTGGGAGGATTTACAAGCGCTGAATCCTATTTTTTGGAGCCAATTTACGCTGATTTAATCGATAATTTGCAGCCAAACGGTGTATTTCGGCAAACATCTAGCAGCAGTTGTGCACCGGCGGCGCTAGCAACCGTGTTGAGGCGTTGGGGAATCGAGGCGACGGAATCAAGCGTAGCGCGTTTGGCGGGCACAAGTCTCTTGGGTACTTCGATGCCACAATTGATTGTAGCAGCGAGGGCTTTGGGTGTAAGTGCAGTGGAACTGCGGCCGACTTGGGAGCAAATTCAGCAAATTAATCGCCCTGGAGTGTTATCGGTTTGGCTGTTTGACGGCCCTCGGAAGTTACCGCACGCCGTGGCTTTGCTGGGAATGAATGACAGTGTAGCAGCGATTGGAGATCCGGCGCGGGGCAGGATTTTCTATTTAGACAGGGCGACTTTTGCCATGATTTGGCGGGAGGAGTACGTGCCGATTTTTCGTGCTACGGATATGTTGTTAAGTGACAAACAGGCTGTTGATTATTTGACTAAGTTAGGATATAATTCTGGTAATTTGCCAGCAGACATCGAGCGATTTCAAACAGACAAAAAAATGAAAGTCAGCGGCAAATTAGATAGAATGACTGAGTTAATGTTGAGCGGCCCTTTCTTGGAAGGAGTGCCGAGATTGGATGGAAAATAGTTATAAAAAATACCGCGCTCAAGTTTGTAGTGAGGACTTCAGTCCTCTTAAGTTTTTGAGGACTGAAATCCTCACGAAAAACCCGGGCTTTTAGCGCTCTTTCCTAATATTATAAAGAGCGCTGAAGCGCAACTACGTACCTAATTTGTCTAACGACAATAAAACCACCCTGTTTTTTAAGGGGGGGGGTTAGGGGAATCGGTTTTCAGTTAAGCGTATTGTATCATAGCATTCATCAAATATCTCACAAACAAATACCAGCCCAACTATCAATTGACTGAGTAGATTTAACCACATTCATCCCCGCCTGCGCGAATCTTAAAAAAGCCGCATCTGCTTGTTCAGTAAAATCAACAACACCAGGAACAACCACCGGCGAAGTACAATCTTCCAACAAATAAACCTTCCTAGCCAACATAGAATCCCGCGCCACAATGTCAGTCAACAAATCATCAATCGTCCAAGCAACACAATGACTCTTCGCTTGTCCCGCAATAATTACCGCATCAAACTCTAACAACTTATCAATAAACCCAGCATTTTTATGAGCAATCGGATTTCCGTCGGCCCCATCTAAGACTTCCGGCTGCAAAACCGAATAGTTTTCAGTTAAGGGATTCCCACCTTTAATCTCAAAAAGTGCTTGACTGTGGCGCGCCATACTGTGAAAAAATATCGCTTCTTCCACCGCAGAAACCAGGGCGTGTCCAATCCCACCCAGCATCGAGTGATACGGCCAAATTGTCAAGGGAAATTTGCCATTGTCGCTGAGTTTCTGTACGTAGTGAAGGCAGTGTTTTTGTAGTTCCGCATAATTCCCACCCGCGATGCTATCGGCGACGGCTGGGTTGACTTTCCAAATTCCTTGCTGCACATCTTCCAGAGTAATTAATGTGGCGGCGGGAATGGGGTTTTCGCCTGCATCATCGATCCAAAATATGGGATGAAAAATTTGCATGGCGGTGTGCGTATCCATTGTCGGCGCAATCGTGGTAATTGCGTTTAAGTTGCGGTAGATGAATTCGCATAGGCGCAGGTTGTCATCAACAGCACCGCTACCGGAACGCCCGCCGACAAATAGTTCAAATTCCGGTACGCAAAATGTATTTTGGGCATCAATTATTAGCAAACAAATTCGCTTTTCGTCGCTAGCTGCTGGCTGAATACTATGTTTTAAAGCCCAATTATTAGCTTCATTCGCTCTTTCTTGATAGGGAACTCGCCAGATTTGACTGATTTTATGGGCATCGAAATATTCTGGAATTGGGAGTTGTGTTTTTGTGGTCATGGTTGATATGTTCAACAGTTGACAGTTGACAGTTGACAGTTGACAGTTTGAGAGCTACCTCTACCTAGAAGGAAGAGGATTGGAGTAATGAATATTCTGATTTTAATTTCTCCCTCAAGGGGAGAGGCTTTCAACCAATTCTTTCTGGTAAGTTAACAACTGCTATATAATGCTGGTATCTATTTATTTATCGGTCAATTATGGAGCCAGAAGCAAGTCAGATTTCTAGCAGCTATACTTTTAAAAGCAGATTGTTGTTTTTGTCGATCGCCCTTGCAGTCCCTCTGTTAATTGTAGCAACTAGATCCGCCTACGTTCAAGGACTGTTAAGAGCTGTTTTAATCCAAATCGAGCATTTAGGCGTCTGGGGCCCGATCGCCTTTATCGCTACCTACAACTTCGCTACGATACTATTTATACCTGGTTCCGTGCTGACCTTGGGAGGCGGCGTGCTGTTTGGGCTGTGGTGGGGCTCGATATACGTGTTAATCGCCGCCACCCTAGGGGCGACCTTTGCTTTTCTGATCGGGCGATACCTGTCGCGCGATCGCGTGGTAAAATATATGGAAGCTCACCCAAAGTTTCAAGCCCTCGATCGCGCCGTTGCTAAAGAAGGATTAAAAATAGTCTTTTTAACTCGTCTTTGTCCTTTATTTCCGTTCAATTTATTGAATTACGCTTTGGGGATTACTCAGGTTTCTTTGAAAGATTATGTATTAGGTTCCTCCGGCATGATTCCGGGAACCGTGATGTACGTTTACTCAGGTTCTTTGGTAGGAAATATTGCTGCTATATGTACGGTAAATCAGCCTGCAAATCCTCAAGCCGAACTTGTAAAATGGTTGATTAATACCATCAGTTTTACGGCTGCTGTCGCCGTCACCGTCTATATAACTAGGATTGCTCGCAAAGCTTTAGATGAAACTATTTAATTAGGAAGATTTGCTCATGTCGCAGTCAAAAGTCGATCGCGTAACAGTCCCCCCGATGGACGAATACAACCAAAAATTAGTCTCCTACTTGCATCCGCCGGATTGGGTAAACCCGCAGCCCGCTAGCAGCTACAACTTAGTAGTAATTGGCGCCGGGCCCGCCGGATTAATTGTGGCTGCGGGCGCCGCAGGTTTGGGTGCGAAAGTTGCTTTGATTGAAAAACATTTGATGGGTGGCGACTGTTTGAATGTCGGTTGTGTCCCGTCAAAGGCTTTAATTCGATCGGCCCGCGCTGTCGGCGATATCTGGAATGCGAGTAAATTTGGTGTTAATGTTCCTAACAGTGCAGAAGTGGATTTTGCTGCTGTGATGGAACGGCTGCGCCGGATTAGGGCGGGAATCAGCGATGTCGATTCAGTCGATCGCTACCAGCACAAATTAGGAGTCGATGTTTTCTTAGGTTCCGGTAGTTTTACTAGCAATTCTACCATAGAAGTTGCAGGTCAAACTCTTAAATTCAAAAAAGCAGTAATTACCACAGGCGCAAGGGCGCTAGAACCGCAAATTCCCGGTTTGAAGGAAGCTGGATATTTGACAAATGAAACTGTATTTAACCTCACAGAAAAACCTCAGCGTTTGGCGGTAATTGGCGGTGGGCCGATCGGCTGCGAATTAGCCCAATCTTTTCGGCGCCTGGGTTGCAAAGTCGTGTTGCTGCACAAAAATGCTCAGATTTTGGACAAGGAAGATGTCGATGCTGCTACCATTGTGCAGGAAGCTTTTGTCAGGGAAGATATTCAATTAATTTTAGACTCAAAAATAGAGCGCGTTGAACAAACAAATGCAGGCAAAGTAGTTTATTATCAATCTCAAGGTAAGGAAGCGTCGGTAACGGTAGATGAGATTATTGTCAGCGTAGGGCGATCGCCAAACGTGGAAGGATTGAACCTAGAAACTGTCGGCGTGGAGTACGATACAGAAAAAGGCGTCTTTGTCAACGACAATTTGCAAACAACCAATCCCCGCATTTACGCCGCCGGTGACATTTGTATGAAGGATAAATTTACCCATGCTGCTGATTTTGCCGCCAGAATGGTCATCCAAAACACCCTATTTTTCGGGCGCAAAAAGCTCAGCGCCTTGACGATACCTTGGTGTACTTATACTAGCCCAGAGGTGGCGCGCGTCGGAATGGGCGATCGAGAATTGCAAGCCGCGGGGATTGATGTCGATACGTTTTTGATTCCTTTCGATACAGTCGATAGAGCAATTATAGATGGTGAAGATGAAGGTTTTGTGAAAATTCACGTCAAGAAAGGCAGCGATAAAATATTAGGTGCAACTATTGTGGCGCGACACGCGGGAGATATGATTAGCGAGATTACTTTAGCAATGGTAAACAATATTGGTTTAGGAAAGATTGCTAGTGTCATTCATCCGTATCCGACGCAAGCCGAAGCAATTCGGAAAGCAGGAGATGCTTACAATCGTACTCGCTTGACTCCGTTTGTAAAAAATTTGTTCAATAAATGGCTGGCTTGGACGCGGTAAAAAATGCCATTATAATTTACGCACAAATTGTATCTAATCTTGTGGGATGGGCTTCTAGCCCGTCCGAAACATAAAAGTTAAAGGTGAAACAAATTATGTATGTTGATGTTTCTTGTGGGATGGGCTTCTAGCCCGTCCCGAATATGCAATTTAAATGTGAAATAGCCTATTTTTCAGTTTCTGTTTCCGTTTCTATTTCAAAAGTAACACCTTCATACAAAAGTTCGATCGCCAATTCAAATTCAATGCTTGACAAAGTTACAATCTCTCCAGCACTATAAGAATAGTAAAGCCACATTTTACCCTCACCCCGACAGTAACGTTCAACGGAGATTTTTTCAGAATCAATCAAGATATACTCTTGTAAAGTCGGAATTTTCAGGTAAGCCGTGAATTTTTCATCCCGATCCTTACCACTTGTACCGGGCGAGAGAACTTCCACAATTAGTTTCGGATGTTGAATAAACTTGCGCGCATTCATATCTTCAGGATCGCAACTAACTATCACATCCGGGTAATAGTAACGGCTGCGAGGACTGACTTGCAATTTAACATCTGACACGTTCGCGCGACAACCTCTAGAACGCAGATGAGGGCGCACAGCCGTGTAAAAATTAAGTGCAAGATCGTTATGGGGAATTGTACCGCCAGTCATCGCAAAGACTTCGCCGTTGACATATTCGTAGCGAATGTCTTGTTGCGCTTCCCATTCGAGATATTCCTCGAAGGTCATCCTTGGGGGTTGTTGGGGAATAGCTATCATATTGACAGTTGACAGTTGACAGTTGACAGTTGACAGGTAAAATTTGGATTCAATCTTACTTCGATTGTAGCATCACGGCCAGGGCGATTTATCGCCCGAATCCATCCTTCGTTAAAAATCCCCTTCATCTACTTGAAATACAGTCAATCCCAACGATCGCCACATATCAACCACCTGCTGGCGATCGTCCAATACAAACTTAACATTATATTGCCCTGCAATCTGCTGCCGATAGATTTCCTCCTTCATAATCGCATCCTTCCTCATATCCCCAGTTTTCCGCATATAGAGACCTGCATAATTCACCTCGTATTGCCGCAACCATTGTTCAGTCTGAGGTTGACAGTCATCGGTTCTGCCCGATACTACGATAATATTAACGCTAGACTGCCACTTGCGGATGGTATCTAGGACAGGCTGATTCGGTAAATCGCGATCGCACTTTGAAGCATCAAAAGGATTTCTACCATTGAGAAGCGCTAATGTACCGTCCATATCTACAAGAATTGCATCCGGCAAATCCGGGTTATATTCCGGCGGCGCAACCGGAACCCGCACGTACTTATTGTACATCTTCATTATCACATCTTTACCCACCGAATTAAGTCTTTTCAAATCCCGTTTAATACACTCCTCCACCGGAACTTGCAGGAAAGAATCATTAACTTCAACGATGGCTTTACCCTTAACCAACTCTTTGATATGTTCGATATGCGGCCCGAAATTAGTATCGTCCACAATCACGTGCTTGCCACTTTCCAAAGCCATCAGAATAATCGTATCTCTCAACTGCACAATAAACTTTTCATTCGCCGGAGACCAATGAGAAGCGTGAGCCATTTCTCGAAGTAAATCTTTATTGCTACGCACCCATCTTGCAGGTTCAGACAGCAGCAATTCTCTCGCAAATAGAGATTTTCCAGAAGCAGGTAAGCCGACAAGTACAATAACTCTTTTCATAGTAATGGGTAATGGATAATTGGTAATTTGCAACTTAATTCTTTAGTCCGCGGAGGCGGACTTTGTTTGTGTAGTAGCGGTTTCAACCGCCGATTCTCTGCGAACCTCACAAACCTAAATTGATATAATCTAAACCCAATAACTCCTCTATCTTATGAATCGTAACATCGCGGAGAGCTTCTTTCACTCCCGCAACCCTGCGAGCCCGCAAAGAAAACAAAATCCCAGAATATGGCAAATGCTTCACAGCCAAGGCAAAATCTTTCTGAACTTCGATAGATTCGTGCTGTCTGTAAACCTCCTCGATTTCTTGAACTAACAATTCATATTTACTCTTAACTTTTTGATACAAGTCAATCCACTCGGGAAAATAAGCTAAAAACTCTTCTCCTTCATTAGTCAAAACAATTTCGATCATCCGCCGCGTCGAAAACCCTTCGCGAAGGTGGGAAATCGCCACATATTGCGGAGACTTAACCTTAACTCGGTTGAAGTTAGCATCGCAGATAATATACCCTTCTAAATCCATTGGATCTAAATGTTGAGCTGCTTCGATAACTTCTTTCCAGCTAGTTAAAGGATACGAATTGACTACTTTCCAGACATATCTGTTTGCCCAGAAAAGGGGATCTGTTTCTCGCAAGGTTTCAGTATTGCGAACCCCGTGCAGCACGATATCATTGTTTTTTTGCTGAACAACTATTCTATTATAAGGTGTCATCAACTCAAAGATAAAACACTCATCGGTTGCTTCCGGTAATTCATAGCCCAATTCTTTCCAGACTTTCCAAAACAGTTCGGCAAAGCTAAATCCAAAACCATTAACTTCACCCGCTGCATCGGGAGTGCCGCTAGATTGCACTCTCCATTCTCCCTGATAAAAATACAGTACAGTCAGAGAACCGTCTAACTTTTCATAAACTTTGGCGTGACTCCAATCAATCGCTGTGGCGTGGCCTTCCCCGTAATTAAAAAATTTGTCGTAGGGATAAGAAACTATTTCCCAGTTTTGAGATGAATCTAAAATAATACCTCGACACTGCTGGACTATTTTTTCGCCCAGCGGGGATTCTATCTGCGAGTATTTCAGGCAGACTAGATGAGGATATTGGCGGTGGCGGGTAACTTTGATATGATAAGTTTCGCACAAAGTTTCTAATCCGTGCTGGCGTAAATACTCTTGCAGTTCCACGTTTGACTCCTAAATTACTCGCCTTCTCTATTTTATCGGAAATTGCATATTTCCGTGCATTTGTAAAGAAAATTTAAACTTGCTTTTTTCCTGAATGCCTGTTGTGGCTTTTGTATTTGGGAGTTGTGTTGTAAATTAAGTGAACACGCTTGGGTGCCAAACTGGACTGTTTCGACATTGAGGACGAAAATAGTGAACAATAAATTATTACTTTTGGCGACTTCTGCGTGCGTATTGACTGCTTTAGTACCTGTATCGCAAGTTTTCGGTGCGGGCAAGTTGCCGCAGATGCTGGCGGAAACAAAGCCTGTTGCTAAAGCTGATGCTGCCGTGCCTGTAAGTGAAATTTTGCCAAAGTTAAAAGGCAAAACGCAAGTACCTATTTTTATCCCCAGCTTGGTTCCTGTTTCGCAGAAACTTTACTATCGAACCCAAAGTAAACCCGACAGCTATATTGTTTCTATGGAGTTTACAGCAGATTGCAAAGGTACGGGCGCTTGCACTTTTGGGGAAATTAGAGGTCAAAAAGGTGGTGAGTTTTCTACTAAAATGGAAGGGGTAACTAAGACATTAAAAACTGTTCAACTTGCGGGCGGAGTGAAAGGAAATTTTCACGACGGTTGCGGGGCTTACTGTACGGCTAATCTTGAGTGGAAAACTCAGGGTTTTATGTATACTCTAGCCATTAGAAATGGAGGTGAAGCAGATTTAATTAAGATTGCAAATTCTGCTATTCAAGCTGGTAAACGCTAAGATAATTTGCGATTTTGTAGAGAAACGAAGCAATTTTAGTCCTGGCGATTGCTTCGTTCCTCGCAATGACAGAGAATATTATATATTTTGGGAGCCTTGAAACCAGTTAAGCTGGGGAAGCAAGAGAGAATGGTTGTGATGTCTACAGGGAAATCAGGATGAGGGGAAAAGGACTATTTTGGGCGATTTTTGCTGGTGTGGTGACTGCTTTGCCGATCGCACTTTTGACGCCCAACTCCGCGTTAGCACGTCCAGAAGTGTCTGTGACAGAAATTCGCTGGTTTAATTATACTTCCAAAGATGGCTGGCAATCCATCCAATTTATTGTGCCCGATCGCAATACTGCACAATCTACCAGCAGCCGCAAGCTGCGCCCCTACGACGTTCATCTTGCCAAGATGTTCGAGATTTCGCGTTTTTTGTGCGATCGCGATCGCACTTCTGAAGGTTACAATTGGTCTTACCAAGCCGAAAATGGCAACATTGACATGGGAATCTTCAAAATTAGCTGCGAGAAAGCCCGTTCCACCGCCATAACTTACGGATTAGGCAAACTCGAAAATACAGTCATTCGCCGCAACTTCGATCAAAAAGACGGCCGCCCTTCTCTTGCAGTTGTAAAATATTCAATTCCCACTCTGAACGTTGCTAAAAATAGAGTTTTACAGTGGAGAGATTATGTCCAAAAGTTTCCCCCAATCCCCAATAAGTCAGGTACAAATCAAGCTAAAACTCGTTTTCCTGTAAGTAACATTTTTGGGCAAATCAAAGGCAAAACACGAGTACCAGTTTTTCTGCCGAGTATGCTTCCTCTATCGGATACTCAGCAACTTGATTTTGATATCAAAGCTGGCTCCCACGGCTACATTGTTGGAATGTATTTCGGCAAAGGATGTCGCGGGGGAGCCTGTACTTTCGGCACAATTGAAGCGAAAAGAGATGAACCGATTTCGCCTCCTTCGCAATTGCCGAGAGATACTTACAGAAGTATTGAATTAGCAGGCGGAATGAAGGGAACTTATTTCAATAGTTGCGGTAATTACTGCATTGCTTCTGTTGAGTGGCAAAGGCTGGGGGTGTTGTATCGAGTAAGTCTCAAAAACGGACGGCAGTCAGATGTTGTTGCGATGGTAAATTCTGCACTTCAAGCAGGACAACGTTAATACTATTTTCGATTTTGTATTAGGTACGTTGTTGCGCTTTAGCGCTCTTTCTTATAGACCAATACGGTTTACTTAAGATGGTCGGAAGAGAGGAACGAAGCATAAGCCCTAGCCCTTTCAGGGCGGCTTCGCCAACGGGCAGGCTTCGCCAACGCAGTATCTATTTTTCATAGGGTTTTACCCCCAGGGCAGTCTTAAGTAAACCGTATTGTCTTATAGACAAGAGAAGAGCGCTAAAGCGCAACAACGTACCTTAATAACCTACATTTGTTTCGCGATCGACACGACATAAAAAGTAACGGGCTACATCAAGAGCATTTTTCATGGTTTTATGACTTTAGTAATTTGATAAATTAACTTTTGATGGTACTCTATTAGCCCGGTTCAGAAGTTCGATCGCAATTACATCGCCCTTTTCCCCTCCTGTCTATATTTCTCTCTCCAAATCCCGCCACCTTTGAGCTAACTCTGCCGCCGGCTTCTACCGCGTTCATCCGCATTAACTCTAGGAAAATCATACATCCTCGGCTGCCTTTGGCTCGAAATGCCGATCGACTCAAGCCACCCAAGCCAACGCAAAATTGGAAACACCCTTAAAGCTCGCTGCTGCCGATCAATATCTGGTATTACTATTTTATCGCCCGAATTGTCCCAACCAGCAATTAAAGTCCCCACCTGCGGTACGCTAGATCAGGTGAATATACTGGCTCATTTCAAGCTATCCTGCGATCGATCTTATGTCCCCAACCACATCTGCCCCTTCCCGAACCGTCCGCATCGGTTCCCGCAAAAGCCAACTCGCCCTCGTTCAAACCCACTGGGTGCAAGCAGAATTACAGAAACGCTTCCCGCAACACACTTTTGAAGTCCACACCATGTCCACCCAAGGGGACATAATTCTTGATGTCGCCCTCGCTAAAATCGGCGACAAAGGACTTTTCACCAAAGAATTAGAAACGGGAATGCTGAACCGTGAAACGGACTTTGCCGTGCATTCCCTCAAAGATTTACCGACCAACTTACCCGAAGGTTTAATATTAGGATGTGTCACCGAACGGGAAAATCCCGCTGACGCCCTGGTAGTTCACTCCAAGCACAAAGACAAGCAACTTGACACCCTCCCCGAAGGTGCAGTAATCGGCACTTCTTCCCTCCGTAGGCTGGCTCAACTGCGGCACCATTTCCCTCATTTTGTATTCAAAGATATTCGCGGCAATCTCAATACTCGACTCGCTAAATTAGATGATGGCGGTTACGACGCGATTATTTTAGCAGTTGCCGGACTCGAAAGATTGGGAATGGGCGATCGCATCCACCAAGTTATCGATCCTGAAATCTCCCTCCACGCCGTCGGACAAGGTGCTTTGGGCATCGAATGCCGCGCCGGAGATCCAGAAATCCTGGAAGTTATTAAAGCTCTCGAACACTCCGAAACCGCCCAAAGATGTCATGCTGAACGCGCATTTCTGCGGGAATTAGAAGGCGGCTGTCAAGTACCCATTGGCGTCAATACCAATATAGAAAACGGTCAATTAACATTAACTGGAATGGTATCCAGTCTCGACGGCCAGCGATTCGTCAAAGATACTGTTTCCGGCGCAGCCGAGACTGCTGAAATGCTGGGAATAGACCTCGCTCACCGCCTGCGCGCCCAGGGAGCGAGTGTTATTTTAGAGGAAATCTTTGTCGAAGTTCAACGCGGTTCATAAATGCGATCGACATCTGTTTTTCACGGCTTTGAGACGCGATTTATCGCATTTGGTAAAATAAAAATAACTGGCGGTTCGCTTTTGTTTTGACAGGTACAATAGCAGTCTGATTGTAGATTTTAGATGGTGATTTTAAATAAAATTGCCAAATTCACAAATATCTGACTAATTTAGGATGCTCCGCAGGATGTTGAGAAGCCCGGTTTATGGATAGATACCTTGCTGTAAAGCCCAGGATTTTTCGTAGCAACTGGGTTTCTTTGCATCAGCCCTATCATTGTCAATATACAATCCAAAATCTCCAATCAAACATCGACAATAAATCAACAACCTATTTCAGGGAAATGCAAAATATGAGCGCTCAGGAAACTCAATTAAAGCTAGAATTGGCAAAAGTTCAGCAACTTTATCGCAAAATGCAGGCAGATCGGAAAGCTTTGCAGCAGCAATTGAAAGAGTTTAAAACTCAGACAGGAAACTTTTCCGATGTCGTCGAGCAAGTCTTGCCTTCCGTAGTTTCAGTTTACGTGATGGATTGGGATACAGGAGAAGAAATTTCTTCCGGGAGCGGCTTTTTTGTATCTCCTGACGTAATTGTCACTAACTATCACGTTATCGAAGATATTGCCGATGAAGATTACTTCTACGAGGAAGATGAAGTCGAACAGGTTTTAGTGGAAACTTACGACGGAAAGTTGAGAATGGCAGAGGTGGTATTTACAGGTAATGCGGAAGAGGATTTAGCATTGCTGTTGATTACTGGTTTTATCATCGATCCGGCAACAGGGGAACAAGTGGAGTCTCCCGAAGAATATCCTCCCCTAGAATTGTCTTTTGATGTCAAAGTGGGCGATCGGGTAATTGCTGTGGGCAATCCTATGGGACAGTTTGCTGCAACTGTAACTCAAGGTATTATTAGTGCAATTCGCGAACCGGAAGAGTATGAGGTGGGCGAGGATGATGAGGATGAGATTGCCGAGGTGAAGGTGTTGCAAACGGATGCGGCGATTAATCCGGCAAATTCGGGCGGGCCCTTGATTAATATGGCCGGTCAAGTGGTTGGGGTGAATACGTGGGGGTTGGAAGATGCTGATACTATTAATTTGGCGATCGCCTCCGTTGCATTGGATGACTTCTTGGCTGGATTTGAAGAAACTTTTGAGGGTGAACCTGATGAGGAATAGTCGCTAGTTGTCGGTAATCTGTGATTCGGGCGATCGCACTTTTTGTGAAAAGATGTGAAAAGGGCGATCGCTGACTTCAGCATAATATACTGAGTATGAGTTAACAGGTAAACCCTTGAGTCCTTATAAACGCCGACAACGCTATAGGGTAATAAACTTGGTTTTTTGCGATAGAAACTCAGTCATCCAAATAGTCACTACTGGTCAAACAGTTCCATTAAAGCCAGTTAATGTGCCGCGAATTTCATACTTATTACCATAGCGCGTTTGTTCGCTTGGTGTTGCATCTAGAGGCAAAATTTGTTCTCTTAAGTCTTTTTCTAGTTGTCTTGGGTATAGTTGGCTTGTGCAAGAAATAAAGATTTATCATCTTGTAATAAAAACTTGAGCAAATACTGAGTTATTTTGGCCTCAGCAATAATGGTATCATCAGGTAGTTTCACTTACTTGATTTTGTAAGATTAGTATAGTCAATTTAAAATTATATATTATTTTCAGATTTTACAGGCCTGTAGGGGCGGGTTCGCCTAGATATTTGACACCCATCGACAAATTATCTAAACCCGCCCCAACCCAACCCAGAAATCAAAAATAAATTCAATTTAAAGTCAATCGGGGTTATTGATGGGGTCGGGCGGGTTTACAAAAATTATCTGTGGGTGACAGAATCGATCGGTTAACCCGCCCCTACAAATTTGAAATAATTACCAGTCAAACTCAAATTTGCACCTCCTTGGAGAATACTAATCAATTCATTTTGAGCCGAATCTTTGCGGTAAATTGCCGTACCAGTTTGGTTGGCTTGCGAGAAAGGAACTAACAGGTAATCATCCGCTTTACCCTGCAATTGAATACTATCTTCACTGGCATTAAAATCAGTAATCAGCGCGTAGTCACTATCGCCGTTATCGTAGTAAGTGTTATTGACATCTCCCAAGACGAAAATATCGCTCCCACCTCCACCAGTTAAAGTGTCAATTTCCTCAATTCCGGGGTTAATGGCATTGATGTCAACTCCCGTGAGGATATCATTACCATTGTCGCCTTTAAGTACATCATTGCCAAGTCCGCCGACAAGGGTATCATTGCCATCTCCACCTATTAGGATATCTTGCCCTTTTCCACCATCTAAGTAGTCATCATTGAGATTTCCCGATAACACATCTTGACCTGAATTGCCAAAGATTTTATCATTTCCTTGTTGACCGGAAATCGTGTCATCTGCTTGGGTTCCATTGATAATATCATCTTGAACCGTGCCTTGCAAACCATTATTCGGGTTAGCAAAACCGAAACCTCGACTACCAAAAACGGCATAACTCTTGCCGGGAGAATCTTGAAATAAACTGCCAGGTGCGCCAACGATTATATCGTCGATGCCATCGCCGTTAATATCTCCCCCACCGCTGACAGCAGTGCCAACTAAACCATCGGTTTCTACTCCATTTAAAACTAAGGCATTCTTACCGTTGGCTTGTCCTAAATTGAAATTAGCTGGAAATTCCTTTTTCCCAAAAATTACAAAGGTTTTGCCTGCATTGTTTTTGCTGTCAGAGTTGGCGCTGGAGGCTCCGATCAACAAGTCGTCAAACCCGTCTTTGTTGATATCTCCGGCATAGCTAAGGGCATTTCCGGCAGATGCTTCTGGATCGAAACCAGAAATTATAAAGCCGTTACTGCCGTTCAAGTCAGCCGGGTTGACAATGACAGGAAATGCTGCTTTTTTGCCAAAAATTACGTAGGTTTTGCCTGCGTTAATTCGATCGCCCACTGTCGCACCTGGAGCTCCAATTACCAAGTCTTTATTGCCGTCACCGTTAATATCTCCTGTGGCGGTAAGGGCAATTCCAGAACGTTCTTGGGGAGTGAGACCGGCGATGACAAATCCGGTAGTTCCATTTAATTCTGGGACGTTGACGCTACCAGTAAATCCTCCTGGTTGACCGAATATAACGTAGGTTTTGCCTGCATTAATGCCGCCACTGGTGTTGCCGCCATCTGCACCAATTACGAGGTCTGGGATGCCGTCGCCGTTGATATCGCCGCTGCTGGCAGTACCGCTAGAATTGCCGTCAATGCCGTTAATAACAAAGCCGTTGTTGTTGTTAATTTCAGCTAGGTTTAAGTTAGCAGAAAAACCTGTGGTGCGGCCGTAGATGACGTAGCTTTTACCGGGTGTGCCACCGAGGGGGCCGGGTGCGCTGATGAGTATGTCGTCAATGCGATCGCCATTAATATCGCTAATGCCAGTGGCAAAGAGGCCGGCGTAGTCAAAGGTGTTGGTTCCTGTGACGGCAAAACCATTATTTCCGTTCAAATTAGCGAGGTTGAAGTTAGCAGGAAATCCTTGGTTTGTGCCGAAGACAATGTAAGTTTTTCCGGCATTATTTTGACCGTTGACAGTAGCACCGAAGGCACCAATAATAAAGTCTTTGATGCCGTCGCCGTTGATATCGCCGGCACTGCTGACTGTGCCGCCGCTGAAACCTTCGGCATCGGTGCCGTTGAGGGTGAAACCATTTTGACCGTTGAGTTGGGAAAGATTGACGCTGGCGGGGAATTTTTGATTGCCAAAGATGACTTGACTTTTGCCTGCGGCGTTGACGTTATTGGGGTCGGCACCGAACGATCCGACTATGATATCGTCTATTTTGTCGCCGTTGATATCTCCGGTTTTGCTAACAGCAACTCCTGAGAAGTTACCTGCTTCTGTGCCGTTGAGGACGAAGCCGTTATTGCCGGAAAGGTTGTCAAGTTTGAGGCTGTTGATGTTGATATTAACGGTGGCGGCTTGTATTTGTTTGCCGTCTGTTAGGAGGTAGTTAAATTTATCGGTGCCGGTGAAGTTTGGGGGTGGGGTGTAGGTGAGTTTGTCGTCGGTTTTGTCGTTGGGGGTGTTGTTGTTGTCGAGGGTGATGATGCCGCCGGCGACGGATTTTGTGTTGAATTCTTTGATGGAGAGGGGGTCTTTGGCGGTGCTATCGTTGGCTAAGATATCGATTTTTGTTGCTGTGTTGACGGTGGTGGTGGTAAAGTCGCTGTTGGCGGTGAATGGGGAGGCGATCGCAAGTACGCTATCTGGATCTGGTGCGTTGAGTGCTTCCTCAAGAATGTCAGGATCGAAGTTAGTGAGTACGAGGTCGATGATAGCAGCTTCGCGGGTGGTGGGATTTTTGATGCGATCGCCTATTAGTTGTTCGGCTTTTGCAACATCTGCGGGGGTTAAGTCGGAGATTTTAACTTTCTGGCGGGGGTAATTTTGCAGGGTAAAGGTGTTGGTATTTTCCCCAGGATTGTAGTCGAATAAGGATTCAGCTTGATTGACTCGCCAGCTATCAGCATATTCGCCGTAAAGTTGCTGTTGGGAAACTGGTTCAGGAATTACAGTTCCATCGCGTTTTGCTAGATCATCTTTGGGGTTTTTGTTGAAGTTGCCGAGTAGTCCTTTAACTTTGCCTTCGCGTTCATCTTTTAAGTAAACCTCGACATTGACGCGACTTCCTACCTTTGCAACTAATTGATCGCCTGTAGGATAAACAACGGTATAGGTGTTCCCTTCACGATAGATGCGGCCGTCTCCAATGGCAAGTGCATCATCGTTGGCAATTTGGGTTGGTTGGCCATCAATTAAAAGTCCTTGGTCTTTGTAAATTCCTATGCGTTTTCCACCTAAAACTGTTGCTACGGCGGTGTTGTCGGAAACGTTGCTGCGGGGGTTGTTGCCAATAGGTTGTTGTCGGACTTGGATTTTTAGGTCGCCGGTTGTTGATTCGATTAAGGTGAATTCTCCAGCGGCTTGGAAGTCGTGATATTGTTTGTCGATGGTGACGATTCGAGGGTCGTTGTAGGTTTTGCCTCCATTTTTGGGCTTTTCAGGTTTTTGGTCGTTGTCGATGATGATGCCTGTGGCATCAATTGTAGACACAGTATCGTTTGTAGCAAAACTTGAACCATCAGATTTTTTCAGTTTAACTTTAAAAGTTTCGGTTGACTCTGGTTTGTCATCTCCGGTAGTTGGTACAGTAATATCAGCACTAACTTGTCCGGCTGGAATTGTTACCGATCTTTGACCTGGGAAATAGTCTTCACCTGCCTTTGCTGTGTCGTTTTCATATTCAAGTACCAAAAATACTGGCTCATTTGACGGTTCACTACGGGATACTGTGAATACTAGGTTTTCTCCCTCATCTGCACGCGCATCTGAGATGGAATATGGGAGGTTGTAAGGAATTTCGTATTCCTTCTCAATTATTAGATTTTTGGTAGGGTTGGGTTGAGGATTTTTATCATCTTGTTCTACACCACCTATACCGCTGATTTCAATTGTCTTTAAAATCGGGAATTGAGGTTTGGGATCGGTAGGCTTGCTTTGAGGACTACCAATTAGGGGAAATGGGTCGGTTGCAGCACCACCTTCAGGTAATTCCACTGATAAGAGTGGTCCAAACTGAGCTTGCCCCTTAAAATTTCCAATTTCAAATTCTGTTCCTGCTTGCAGAGCCTTAGCGTTAATTGATCCCTGAATAACAGCACCGATATTGTTTTTTACGTTGCCAAAAAGTTCATACTTTGCTTTGACTTTTAACATTCCTGAACCTTGAGAGGGAGCTTGAAATTCAAATTTGTTGGTTAGGCTTCCTAAAGTTCCCTTTTGTTCAGTTTGACCTTCTAATGACATCGTGACTTCTATTTTCTCAGGGTCAAATGTAAAATCTTGCTGTAACCCCAATCCCAAATTACCTTTAAGGTCTAAAAGATCGTAACTTAATTTTGCCTTAACTCTTCCGTCTGGAGACGAAGCTTCTACTTCATTACCCAAGATTGCTAGTGGTGGAAAAGTAAGAGCAAATAGCTTATCGAAATCAGCTTCTAATTCAATGATGCTATTCGATCTACCAGAAGCAGCAATGTCTGGCAGTACAGGGTCGCTTTGATCGCGAGCCGTCGCAGGCTTAATTCCGTCGTCTTCAATTTTAGGTGTCGAAACGCTAATTGTACCTGTACCGCCTGGAAGGTCTATGCTACCTTCAGGATACTTGATAACATCAAAGCTTAATTCTCCTTGACCTATACTACTATTTACTGAGATAGGTAATTCATAAGTACGCCAAGGAGCTTTTATTGCAACGTTTTCAAGTTGAGCTTTTATTAAATTCAACTCTAATTTAATACCGGCATTTGGCAACTCAAATCCTCGTGTGTCTGACTCAAAATTTGCAGATGCACTTTTTGTTCCGACTCCTGGTATGATGGAAAAAGTTTCTCCGAGTTCTACATTTTTGGGAATTTGTATACCTAGATCGACTGGGTAAGAAAATTTTGCTTCTCCATAATTGCCTGGAGTTGCAAAAATAGAAGCTTTTATTTCTGACTGTAAATCCCAGTCATATTTAATAAAAAGATTGTCAACATTTCCTCCAATATTTTCTCCTTCTTTGGGATTTCGTGTCTTAAATATTTCCTTTTCAAACCTATTTGAACTACTACCACCCCCCCATTCTTCAATCTCTCCAGCAAAAAAATCAAGGGTTTCTTTCTTACTCGTCAATTCAGCCTGCTCGATCGCCCTCAATTCCCCATCCAAAACAACGATCGCGGAATCATCCTCACCCTTCAACCCCGCCAATTCCCCCTGACTCAACGCCTTACCTTGAACTAAATCCGAAAAAATCTCCCCCTCATCCCCGATCGCATCTACAGTATTAATCTGCGAATCAACAAAATGCCCAAACTCTTCCAGCAAAACACCCGCAACCGCCGTAACATTCCCCGCATTTTTGGCAAGGAATTCCCGCGACAGATAAATCTTCCCAGTCGCAGCCGCAAACGCACCCAAAGCACCATTAATCTCAGCTTCGGAACGAATCTCAATCTCTGGAAATTCGCTAAAATCTCCCTGGGCCCAAGCTGATGCTAACTTGACTGCTTTCTCAACATCAAAGCTATTGCCGAATGCTACCTGCATCTGCGCCAGAAAATCTGGAGTTGTCGAAAAAATGCTGAGGGAATTCTGCGCGATGCCTGCGGCTGTCTGCGCGATCGCACTTCCCATAATCAAAGCGCGATCCTCGACACTCGTACCCACTTCAGTACCGAAAAACTCATCATCTGTTAGCCATTTCATAATCCGATCTCCTCAAAAAAACTATTTGTTTGCCAAAAAACAAAAAGCCGGAGAAGCGGCGATCGCACATAATGCGAAATCACCACTTCCCCAGCCCACCGCTGAGCCTCTCGTCAGTCTCGAACTAGGTTTTGTGTTTATTTAGATGATTCAAACTTTAACGCTGACAGCTCTCTCAGCCTTGCAGCGTAGATGCACTTTTGCTTTATGCACCTTAAATTGATAAGGTACACCATCTTAGTCGATTTGTCAATATCCTACATCGCACTTACTTCCTCGAACTCCACTTACTAACTTCTTCATCGTCAATAAAGAACTTATAATAAGTCGAACCCTTGACAATTACCCGAATCGCATTGGTCTTTTCCCTTTCACTTTCAATTGTCACCTTCCCAAACCCAGTTTCTTGCCAAGTTTCCTCCAGAATCTTCTCAACCTGGTCAAAAACTTGTTTAACAGTATGTCTTTGAACGTTGTGCGATGATGACATATTTGGTTCCACCTTCTGAGTTGACTTAGATTTACTATTGCTGTCGCCTGCTTTCCGATCGCGATCGCCTGCTGCATCCTTTGATACCAATCTCATAGCTTTTTACTCCCTAAATTTCAGCCTCTATATAGATTTCGGAAATAGCCCTATGTTTTTACGCATAGTTCCAGCTTTTGTAACAATCATTTACACGATCGCTCCCAGTGTCGCAGACGATGACGCACAGCATCGCACAACAATTAGCAGCCTTGCATCCGCACAATTCCCATCCGCCAGAAACTCCATACTTCTTACCTCCAAAATGGTGTTTGCAAAAATTTAATTATTGAATAACTTTTTAACCCGTAACTCAGTGTAAAATCAATACACATTCAAAACTCACAATTGTGCAGTCACACGCAGCAGTCACCAACCTCTGACATTTCGCTGCCCTACGCGATCGCACTTAGGAAATCCGACTTTTTTAAACATCCCAGGGGTTCACACCCCTAAGATCGCACTGACCTAGGCAAACCACCCATGAATCAAGCAGAATTTATCAGTATTTACAACAAATTAGGCAACAAATGCCGACAAGTTTTACAGCAAAAACTAGCTGGAACACCCAATAAACAAATCACCAAAATTATCCAAATTAAATCAGAAGCAACTGTACGCCAACATTTGACAACAGCATATCAAGCATTTGGCTTAGGAGACGACAAGCGCTCTAGCTGGTCAGATTTGCAGTCATTGTTTTTTCAATTCATGCCCGAATTAATCCCAACGAAACTAGAACCACAACCATTAAATTCTCGCTGGGTAGAACGAACTTCAGATATTACTAAACTCCAAAAATGGACATCAGAAAATTTCAAAATTTTGATAGTAGTAGGAGAAGGCGGCATCGGCAAAACTACCTTAGCACAGCAATACTTGGCCAGTTGCCAATTTGAAAAAATCTTAGATATGAAAATTGCCCTAACTCCCGAAAACTTGCGGAGTGCCGATTCATTTGTGCAGACTTGGCTGCAACAAGATTTTCAAGAAGATGCACCCAGAGATTTTAGCCTTAGTTTAAACTTACTAGAAAAAAAATTGCGTCTAATCAAAGTTGCAATTTTCATAGATAACTTAGAGCCTGCTTTACGCAACGGTATGTTTTTACCTGAATACCGCAATTATGTAGAATTGCTGCGGGTACTCAGCGATCCAAGAATCAAAGGAGTCACGCTGATCACCAGTAGAGAAAAATTAAAAGAACCTGACATCAGAGGTGTTCAAACTCACACTTTAACAGGCTTGAGTCCAGAAGCATGGCAACAATATTTTGAATATCCCAAAACTTCAGAAGATTTACAATCTCTGCAAGAAATGCACGCACTCTATAAAGGCAATGCTCTGGCAATGGAAGTGCTGTATAATGATATTCAAAATAATTATGATGGAGATATTGCCGAAGCTTGGCAACAAAACCGCCAAGAATTACAGCAGCTAGATCCATTTTCGTTTCTTATCAACAATCAATTAAATCGCCTCAATGCTCACTCTCATCAAGCTTACCGTTTGCTATGTCGTTTGGGAGCTTGTCGGTATCAAGAAATTGAATGGTTGCCAGATACTTGCATCAAAGCTTTGCTGTGGGATGTGACACCAGCAGAACAATTGAAAGTAACGCGGCGGTTGTGTGACTATTCCTTGCTACAATTACATCGGGGTAAATACCGAATGCACCCAGCAATTCGGGCGGCGGGTTTGAATCAGTTGCAAAAGAGCAGCGAATGGGAGCAAACTCAAAGGGCGATCGCACAACATTGGTTTTCTAGTGTAGAACACATTCAATCCCCTCAATTAGGTTTGCAAGTTTTAGAAGCTTATTATCATTTCCGAGAAATTGAAGATTATGATTCAGCTTGGGATGTATTGTGCCGTCCTGCTATACCTATTTTACCAGAAGAATTATTTCTATATTTTTTATCTTGGGGATACATCAGCCAAACACTAGAATTAGCAGAAAAACTGGTAAATCGAGTTTCGCCTAACCGGGAGGCAAGTCTGTATCGCTGCATCGGTGACTGTCACGCCTATCTACTAGCGGATGGTTTTGAAGTAGCTTTAGAATATCACCGCCAAGCTCAATTTGCTGCTAAGCGTGAAGGCGATAAATGGACAGAATTTAACTCTTTTAGTGATATGGGTTTGTGCTATATTGCTGCTGGTGAATACGAGTTAGGATTAGCGATTTATCAGGCCAAACTTAATCTAGCTTTATCTCCTGTATCTCCTGCAATTCAATCTCGGCTAAATAGTTGCTATTGCGAAGTTGCTCTGTTGCACTCTTATTTAGGACAAGCGAGTGAGGCGAAAGCAGCATTGAAAGAAGCTACAAGACACTTGCAACAACCTTTAGAAAGTGTTCCGCCTTGGCAAGCTTGCTGGGATTTGAATATGGCTGGTTTAGCTCAAAAACATATTGGCGAGTACGAACAAGCTAAGCAAACTTTAGAGCAAGTTGTGGCGATCGCACAAAATTGCAACTTTACATCAGACATCGCCCGTGCCTGGTATATTTTAGGTGACGTTTTTCGAGAAAGTAATGATTTTTCAGCGTCTTTGAAATATCAAAACCAAGCTATTGAATTTTATACCAAAATTGGTGCTAAGTACGAATTAGGGATTAGCAATTATTACATTGGCTTGACATATCGCGACTTGGGACAGTTAGAAATAGCGGCAAAACATTGGCAAAAAGCTATTAAAATATTCGAGGCAATGAAAAGTCCTAAGCAAGTGAATAAAGTTCTCGATTGTCTAAAATAATTTGAGACTTGAGATTTAAAATTAACTCTAAAAAAGATTTGAAATTTGAGATTTGAGATTTACTCCACAGCCTGTACTGGCAGCTTTAACTAATACCTATTATGAAACATCTTGCCACCTATAGATTCTACGCGAGCATCTTTATGCACTGAGGCTAAGCCGTGTCCCGCGCGGGTAGCTTAAAGAAACCGGGTTTCTGGGTTAGGACTTACTCTTGTAGAGACACCGATTTATAACGTCTCGCCACACAGCAACTCAGATTTATACTTGTTTTTTGCACGGCACGTTAACATTGTGTCCCTCGCCATTTAAACTTGATCTAGCCTAACTATCCCAAGGAACACAAAAAAATAATGCGAATTTTATTTGTATCCGCCGAAGCAGCACCCCTAGCCAAAGTGGGCGGTATGGGCGATGTCGTCGGCGCTTTGCCTAAATTTCTGCGCCGCATGGGTCACGATGTCCGCATCTTCATGCCCTACTACGGCTTCGTCCCCGACAAAATGGACGTTCCCAAAAAACCTGTTTGGAATGGGGCGGCCATGTTCCAAAGCTTCTCCGTCTTTGAAACTCTTTTGCCGGGCACCGATGTACCTTTATACTTATTGCAACATCCATCTTTCTTACCACGCCGGGTTTACGGCGGCGTAGATGAAGATTGGCGGTTCACTTTCTTTGCCAATGCTGCCGCTGAATTTGCCTGGAATCACTGGAAACCACAAATTATGCACTGTCACGACTGGCATACGGGGATGATACCTGTTTGGATGAAGCAAGACCCCGATATCAGCACAGTTTTTACTATTCACAATTTAGCTTATCAAGGGCCGTGGCGCTGGCGTTTGGATCAGATGACTTGGTGCCCTTGGTATATGCAAGGTCACAATACAATGGCTGCGGCTGTACAGTTTGCCGATCGCGTAAATACAGTTTCGCCCACCTACGCCGAACAAATCAAAACCCCAGCCTATGGGGAAACTTTGGAAGGTTTGCTATCTTTCCTCGGCGGCAAAGTATCAGGTATTTTGAACGGAATTGATACAGAATCTTACAACCCAGAAACTGACAAGTACCTCCACCAACAATTCAGTGTTGATACTATTGACAAGCGCCCAGTTAACAAAATTGCGCTGCAAGAAGAAGTCGGTTTGGAAGTGAATAAAAATGCCCTGTTAATCGGCATGGTGACGCGGCTAGTAGAACAGAAGGGGCTGGATTTGATCATTCAAATGCTCGATCGCTTCATGGCCTATACCGACGCTCAGTTTATTGTACTCGGAACTGGCGATCGCTACTACGAAACCCAACTCTGGCAAATGACCGCCCGCTATCCCGGCCGAATGTCCACCCAATTACTCTACAACGACGCCCTCTCCCGCCGCATTTACGCAGGCTGCGACACCTTCCTGATGCCCAGCCGTTTCGAGCCCTGCGGCATCAGCCAAATGCTCGCCCTCCGCTACGGTTGCGTCCCAATGGTGCGCCGCACCGGCGGTTTAGTCGATACCGTATCTCACAACGACCCGATTAATGATACCGGCACAGGTTACTGTTTCGATCGCTACGAACCCCTCGACTTATTCACCTGCATGATCCGAACATGGGAAGGTTTCCGCTACAAAGATAAGTGGAAAGAACTGCAAAAGCGCGGCATGAAAGAAGATTTTGGCTGGGACATTTCTGCCAGAAAATATGTCAACTTGTACAGCGAAATTCTCGGCATCTCACCAGACGAAATCGCACCGGAACCGGAAACCGAATTAATCATTGGTAAAGGTTAATCTCTTTCTTTGTAGGGTGCGTCAGGCGTTATTGTCGCTTTAATGAGTAGGATATTTGCTGACGCACTCGAAAACGTGTCATTGCGAGGCACGAAGCAATCTCTCTTACCCTGCGATTGCTTCGTGCCTCGCAATGACATCATCTAAATTTCTATTCTTCCTTCTTCCTTCTTCCTTCTTCCTTCTTCCTTCTACTCAATTAATCAACAAATAAATCGAGAGGTAAATGACCGTAAGTCCCGCTAACTCCATCTTCCGAGGAAAATTGGCACGATACTAACACGCCCCGATAAGTTCCAGGATAGCCATCAACATAATACGAACCCTTCAAAGTATTGAACTTAATATAAACCGAACCACTAAATGCAGCAAAAGCACTTGGATCTAAAACAGCATCATATCCCAAAGCCTTCAAATAAGTTGCTAAAGCTGCAAAACCCTCATCCGTCGAAGTCGCGCAAACTCCAAGCATTTGGTAATCCGACAAACTTGCTACCAGCAAAATCGCTTCACGCAGCGCCTGTTTTTCCAGTGGCGATGCTACAGATTGCATATCCAGACAAGTAAAATCCTTGAGGATTTGCTGTGCTGCTTCTACAGTTAGGGTAGTCGGGTTGTGAGTAGACATCAATTGCTCTGATATTTCCAAAAAGTACGATCGACACTCGGGTATTCGTCAGTCGATTTTAGATTTTAGATTTTAGATTTTAGATTGACTCCATAGATGAATCTGGGAGATCCAACCAAAGTCTAAATTTGGGGAATCTTTACGACTCCTGTCAAGGGCTTGCATCCCTATCCAGGTGAGGTCAACGGATTTCTGCCATTGCAACCCTCGATCGACAGCCGTAACACTCGCGCCAGCCCCGATTATAACGCATTTTGGGTTCTCGGAAGCATTTTGGGCGATCGGCTTACGGCATCCACACTCTACCTAGATTCCAAAGAAATACCAAAAAAAATGTCAAGTTAGCTGAATTTGCCTCTATTAATGGTAGAGGTAAAAAGCACACAACTTGGTAAAGAAAGTATGAGCTTCGAGCAATTGTTAGAAAACATAAAATTCCTGGAAAATTTTCTTTTTAGACTGCTACACAAAGTCAAACTGATTTACTTATTGGTGATATTTGCCATCAGTATAGGTATTTCTGGCTGGACAGTAGAATCTAACTTCACCAGAATCCCTATAATCGGTTTTCACAACATTGTAGACACTCGCAATCCCGCCGACTTACCACCTCGGAGGCTCGCTTTTCCCACTAACTACACCAAACAAGACTTGTCAGTATTTTTAGAATATCTAATTAAAGAAAACTATTGGTTTTTATCATCTCAAGACTTGTACGTATACTTTATTGACAAGTCGCAGCCAATACCCGCTAAAAATCTCGGTCAAAAACCAATCATGATAACCTTTGACGACGGCTACAAAGGCGTTCATGAAAATGCACTTCCAATATTAGAAAAGTTGTCTGTAACCAACAAAGAAAAGGGTAAATTTGTGTTATTTGTCAACCCTCACTTTTTAGGTATTGATATGGGCAAAGATTTTTTAGCACACACTACTTGCAACGATTTAAGAGATGGATATCAAAAAGGTTTTTATGACATTCAGTCACACGGTTTTACTCACAAAGACTTAACTAAGGTGAGCGGAAAAGAATTAGAATTTGAAATTGCAAAATCTAAGTTAGAGTTGAGAAAATGTCTGGGGGATTTAGACAAAAATAAAGTTATCGGCGCTCACATCGCCTATCCCTACGGCGCATCAGACTCGGAAGTGGAAGATATTTTGCCTAAATATCATTTAAGTGGCTTTTTGTACAATGACCATTTATTTAGAGTAAACCGACTGGAAAATAACTACCGCATCTCTCGCATCACTGTCGATAAAAATACGTCGCCTACAGATTTAATTAGGATAGCCAAAAGAGCTTCTACTTTGAGAAAGAAAGAGTGGCTTTAGGCAGCATTTCGGGTTTTTATATCTCTTTGATTGGGCGAGTTGATGTATCCCCAGAGCCACTGAGGCGCGCGTCTATTGTGTCATCTGGAAAACAAACTATAGCGGTTCTTAATCGTGGTTAGGTATCCCCGATGCCCTGTTTGGCCGATGCCCCATGCCCATGAGTACCTCATCTTTCTGAGAAAGGCTATAGTAGTTTTTATCAGTGTTTTCACGTTTAGATCAGTCCGCGTTTTTTCAGCTTTGCTAACGCATCTTCAGCCGCATTTTTCTCAGCATCTTTCTTGCTTTTACCTTTACCTTCTCCATAGGATTTGTCTCCAACATAAACTTTAGCGAGAAATTCGGGCTGATGGGGCGTTCCTCCTGCTTGGACTGTCACGTATTTGGGCGGAGTCGTGTCACCGTTGGCTTGTACCCATTCTTGAAAGCGGTTTTTCGAGTCTACAGTCGATCGCGTTTCCACCACATTGTCGGGAACAGAATCAAACATTTGCCATACAAACTCACGAACTTTGTCCATATTTTCGGTGTCGAGATAGTAAGCGCCAATGAATGCTTCAAAGGTGCTGCTGAGCAAATTTGGATTAGTAATTCCACCTTCTCGATAAGCTCCTTTGCCGAGCCGCATTTTTAAGTCTAAACTGATTTCAGTAGCAAATCTGGCTAATTGTTTTTCATCTACCAATGCAGAACGTCGGCGAGTCATTTGATCTTCTCCCATTTCTGGGTGACGCTGATAGAGATATTCGCCGCTGAGAAATGTCAGCAAAGCATCGCCGAGAAATTCTAAGCGTTCGTTGTCTGCTTCGCGGAATGTGGGATTTTCGTTGACGTAGGAACGGTGGGTTAGTGCTTGGCGCAGCAGTTTTTCATTGTTGAATTGGGGAATCGTTATTTGGAGTTCTTGTGTTTGATTAGTTGATGGCATGAAAATTTAGTAATGGTTGGTGTTGTTATTATGCGAACATGAAAGAGCCGCAGATGGCGGTTGGTTTGGAGAATTTAGTTTATCAAATAAACTAGATTTTTGCTATCTGCGGCGGGGTAAATATCGAGGTTGTTTATGCTGTGACTTTGTAAGTCTCGATCGACTTTGGCAATTCATCGATCAAGTAAAATCTATCTGCAAGCTTTTTGAGATTGTGACTATCATTACCTTTGCGGGCAACAATTATTACCTTCTTCCCCTTTTCATGCAGCTTCTGAATCAAAATCTCACCGTAGCCGTCTCCAGAGACAATAATAAATGTGTGTGGGTATAGGCTACTTGAAGCCTCACTAAAGCAGTCTGCTGACAAATGAAAGTCTACAGCATTTTTAATGTTTTGGGATACATGAAAACATTCAAAATTTTGAGAGCGCAAATTTACTTGTGCTGCCTTATTTTGTTGTTGCCAATTATCGTAAACTTTGCGGTTAACTACATATCCAAATTTATTAGCCAAGAGCAATAAATCTGGGGATAGTTTTAAGGTTGGGATGTTTTGATAATCCCAATAAATGGAAACTAAAGCTTGCTGTTGGTAGATTAATCCATTTGAGGTTCGATGAGTGTCCATTTGAGTAATTCCTAAAATTTGGTGGGCTGGACAGCCTCGACATATCGCGCATCTAGCATTAATGGAGTTTTGTCTGTGGATTTGCTCACAAATGAACATCTCGGCACAAGACAATCTGTTACCATAAAACACTTTGATTTTGTAGGGATTTGATTAGCGTCTTAGCTACAGGGTTGATAGAACTGTAACGAGCTTAGTAGTAGCCCGTTGAAGGGAAATCTAACTCTATAATGTTTCGATTTATGTCAAGCTTGTATTAACTTGTTAAAACGACATTAGACTTAATTTCCGCTCAACGGGATTCTAGAAACTTGCTACAGTTCTATCAACCGTGCAGCTAAGACGACTCAATCAACATTCCTTAATTTTGAATGCGATATTTAGTTTTAGCTCTGCCTTTAATCTAGCTTTTTGAATTTTTGATGTCAAGTATTTAGTAAAAATTATTTTTCTGACATTCTTAGACCTCTGAGCAATATTTTCGTGAACCTGACACCGATCGCAAGTTACGCGCTTGCGACAAGAGTGAAACCCCGTTTCTACGAGATTTGGCGACTACTCACAGAACATATCGGGAGAAACCCGGTTTCTCACCCCCGTGCGATCGCCCACAAGCCCCTCTACACGTCGATTCATCCTGCTGACAAGCAGCATTTGAAAAATAAATGTAAAAATATGTTGCAATGTTTCTTTCGCTATGTTAAGTTTAGTTACATAAGGTTGAAATACAACGAGGTTTATGGTCATGGAAAACAAAGACGCAAAAGTAGGCTTCACCGAGTTCGCTGAAACCTGGAACGGTCGTTTGGCAATGCTAGGCTTTGCGATCGGCTTAGCTACCGAATTCCTCACCGGTCAAGGCATTCTCTCTCAAATCGGTTTGATGTAATCAGCTTAACTCCATACAAGAGCTGTAATTTGTGGGGGCGATCGACCCCCTTACAAGTGCGATCGCCCGCACGCAAATAAGTCCCTTCACTCACAGTGAAGGGACTTTTGCATTTTTTATTAAAAAGTCAAACCGATGGCACAATCAAAAAACTTTTTCGTCTCAATATTTATCGTCAGTCAAACTCGATCTTTCCTAAGCAATTCCTACTGAATCCAAAATTCTCGCTTTAGGAGTCAAACCAGTAAGCTTCACCAAGCCTTCTTGTTTGTGAGTCCGCAGGCTGTTACCTAAAATCATCTCCGACAGATCCGGCATTTCCTGCCAGCAGCGCGAGCAGAACCAATAAACGCGATTGTGGCGAGCGTGGCGTAACAATTGAGAGGAGCAACAAGGGCAACTATTCATGATATTTTAAACCTTCTTTAAGATATGGATCGATAAACCAATTCATTACAGATATTGAGGAATGCCGCTGTATCTCTACTCCAGGCACAACAATAAAAAAGCTCTTTTCACTCCAAACTTTGAGCGTCTGACAAGTAGCACTTTTGGATGCCCAACAGCAACACCACAATTAGAGCCTGAACGCCCCAAGGAGCCCAAGAGAAACCCCAAATAAAACAACCCAGTCCGGCCAAAGCCACAAGAACAAAAATATCTTGAGAGGTTTGCCAGTAAATCCAGACGGCTGCCAGAGAAACTATCAGTAGCAAAATGTAAGCTGATGGCATAGTCGTCTTCTCCCAAGGTTTTGGCAAACAGTCAGGATCGATTCCTGACGATGTGCTTAAATTAAAACTTAAACCTGAAGAACTTATGAAGATAAGTAAGTTGTTACAAAAAAAAATATAATTCTGCCCGATTATATTCAGCATAAAAACCGAGCAGAAATAATTTGTTTTTTTGGTTAGAGATTTCACAGATTTTAAGGCGCACAATCGACCTATGCTTCCTGCCAGCCCAGAGCTTCAGCCACCTGAGCAGCCAAAGCCATCGGTTCAAAAGGCTTAGCAATCACACTCACTACCCCCAAATCTGCGAACATCCGCCTGTCGCTAGCGAGAGCCTTAGCCGTCAATAAAATTACCGGAATGTGCTGGGTAGCATGATTAGCTTGTAACTGTTTAAAAGTAGTAGGCCCGTCTTGGTCGGGCATCATCACGTCCAGGAGAATAGCATCAGGCTGTTCGGCAAGAGCCTTAGCCATACCCTCGCGACCAGAACTTGCGGTCAGGACTTCCCAGCCCCCCACCACCTCAAGACTGACTTGAGCCACTTCCCGAATATCTTCGGCATCGTCAATAACCAAGATGCGTTTGGCAGTCAAAATTAACATCTTTTTTAAGAATCAGAACTGATCACAGACTAGAGGCGAAATGTGAATGTTTTGTAAAGCAAACTTTTTTACCGATCGGACTTTACAGTAAAGCTGCAAAACTGTACAGAAGAATGAAGTTCGGCAACGAGCAATGTACGGGATGTAACGGATGGAAGGAAGAAGGAAATCTTTCCTTCTTCCTCGCGATAGAAGCTATCTAGCGCAAGGGTTTCAGCAATTAAGAACGTCCTAACCGCCTTGGCCGTTGCTATACAACGGAGTCCCCAAAAATCCGCTGTTCGATCGACAATCGCGATTTTGCCCGTCCCTGCCTGTATAATCCGTCTTTGCCAAAAATGACTGGCCCGGACGCACTTCAGACGCCTCGAAAGCTGGTTTTTTAGCGTTTCTGCTGCCTGCAACCCAGTCTTTTGGTAAAAAAGCCTGGTTTCTGCATCCAGGATGGTATGAAAATTTTTGCATTAATATTTTTTCATTAGTCATGGCTAATGCAATTTACCTAATGGGGAATATCATCTCCCTCCCCCATAACTGGCAGACGTAAGAAAAAAGTGCTGCCCTCCCCCAAAATGCTCTCCACCCAAATCCGGCCCCCGTGCTGCTGCACGATACTGCGACAAATAGCCAGCCCTAAACCAGTACCTCCCTTTTGGCGACAATCAGAAGCATCAACCTGTTGAAAGCGCTCAAAGACCATCTCTAGCTTGTCCGCCGGAATGCCGCGTCCTTGGTCTTTAACCGCAATCAGGATTTCCGAACTCACGGGTAAGTGCGGATTGGTGGCAGTCTCGGGAGACAACAAACAAGGAGACGACACTGACTTCAACTCAGCTTTTTCTGCCAAATCCGGATGCTCGATCGACTCACCGCTCAGCCAAATCGTAGCACCTGCGGGCGAAAATTTTATAGCATTGCTGAGCAAATTTGTCAATGCCTGAATTAGCCGATCGGGAACAGCGAGCAATTGCGCCCTCACAGGTCTCACAGACAGAGTAACTCCTGCCTGCTGGGCCATTCCCTGCATCTCGTCAGCCGCCTGCAACATCAGATCCGCGACATTGCAAGTTTGTTTGATGGCAGTGCTGTAATTAGAATCCATGCGCTCTAAATCCAGGATGTCGTTGATCAAGCGCACTAACCGGTCAGTATTAGCTATCGCAATCTCCAGCATCCGCTTGGCTTTCTGGGGGTGAGCCTCAAGCAGGCCGCTGTTGAGGAGACCGAGTGCCCCGTGAATCGAAGTCATGGGCGTCCGCAGTTCGTGGCTGATAACAGATATGAATTCATCTTTCATGTGCTCGACCGCAAGCTGATCGGTGATATCTTTAAAAGTCACCACAGCGCCAATAATTTCGCCTTGTTCTCGCATCGGAGCGACAACGTACTCAACTGGAAAACTGCTGCCGTCTTGCCGACAAAAAACCTCATCCGTGACACGCCGAACCTCTCCGTCTCTCAAGGTGTCTAAAATTTGAGAACATACTGGGTTCGAGAGTTTTCCCGTGGTTGGTGTGGCGCAGTCTGGGGCAAGTTGAGAGCCGGAATTGATATCTGTTGCAGGTGACATTTGCTCGTTAGCGCAGCCCTCGAAGAGGATCGCCTTCGAGCATTCTGCCTGCGAACGGTGTAAGCTTTCAGACAAAGGTCGATCGATCCATTGCTTCGATTCGCAACCAGCCATTCTCACCGCCGCCGGATTGACAAAAGTTACTTTTCCCTGTTTGTCCAACCCGCAAATTCCTTCTGCTGCGGAGAACAAAATCATTTCTGTTTGGTGGCGGAGTTGTTCGAGAGCTTTTTGAACTCGCTTGCTATCGGTGATGTCGCGAGCGATAGTTGAAATGCCCGTTACTGCTCCTGTGGCGTCTTTAATCGGAGAAATCGTCAGAGACACATCTATCTGTTCGCCGTCTTTACGCAAGTGTACGGTTTCGTAATGGTCGATCGTAGTTCCAGCCCGAATATTTTCCAGAATTTGGGGGATTTCCTTGGGGCGTTCGGGAATTGCTAAAATCTCGATCGACTGTCCCTTGACTTCCTGCGCGCAGTAGCCGTAAATCTTCTCGGCTCCTGCATTCCAGCTCTGAATTGTCCCGGCGAGGGTTTTGCCCACGATGCCGTCGTCGGAAGACTCGACAATCGACGCCAAGCGCACGAGTTCATCTCTAGCTTGCTTGTATTCAGTAATGTCGCGGCCCAGTATCACGATACTTTTACGTCTGCCGTCGGCATGAAATACGGGTACTTTAATTACATCGTAGATTTTTACAGTACCGTTCGATCGGGGAACCACTTCTTCTCCCCTACAAAGAGTACCTTTTTCCCACGCTGCTCGATCGCTCACCTCGCAAGCCTGTAGAGCCTCCCCGTAAAAACTGCTGAGTTTTCCTAACTGAGTATCTGTGAGGCTCCGGTAGTTATCTGCCGATAGCTCAAACAATTCCAATATTGCTTGATTTGCCTCCTGCCACCTGCCCTCGCCATCTTTAAAGCAGACAATATCTGGCATGGCATTCATCAGCGATTCGAGATAGGAGTTTTCTTGGAGTGCAGCTTCTACCTCTCCCCGCTTGGCGATTTCCCGTTGCAAATTTTCGTTTGCCGTTTGCAGCGAGTCGATCAACAAACTTTCTGTAAAAGTGCGTTCTTTAATTACTTGTTGAAGTCTGTGGAGTTCTAACGATAGCTGCCTGCGAGCTAACAAATTTTCTACGCGCAAGTGCAGTTGGCTGGCATCTATGGGACTTACTATCAAATCATCAATTCTGCCTTCGAGTTGTTTGGAACTCAGCAAAAACTGCTGCTCGGAAAGAGTCGGCGTTTGGGAATTTATCAATAGCAAAAACGGTAAAAAACTAGGCTCCACCGCAGTTTTTAATGTTTCAACCATGTGCCCGATACGATCGAAGTTTGCCTCGTCGAGAATGCACAAGTCAAAAGCTATTTTTGGAAGAATAAATTCTGAGTTTGGTTCGGAAGTCCAATCGAGTAGCATCACCTCATGCTCAGTGTTGAGGTGTGCGATCTGCAAGGGTTGTTGGTAGCGATCGAGCGAGAGCAAAATGCGGCTCATTAGTTTGATGATTTCCCAATGACTAATGATTAGATGTCCAGTAAATTCACCCATTATTAGGTTTGTAGTGAGGACTTCAGTCCTCAAAAAACAGAGGACTGAATTCCTTACTACGAACCAATTTTCTAGCGCAGGTTTGTAATGAGGACTTTAGTCCTCAAAAAACAGAGGACTGAAGTCCTGACTACAAACCTATTTTATAGCAGGTTTGTAGTTAAGACTTCAGTCCTCAAAAAACAGAGGACTGAAGTCCTGACTACAAACCTATTTTATAGCGCTCGATCGACCGGACGCGATCGGACTAATGACTGATGACTAATGACGCCAGGACTCATGACTCATGACTCTTTAAGGCATTCCAATTCCAATCAAAGCATCTTCCGGCAGACAGCTAGAGTAGCGCTCCCCGGACGATAAAACCGCAATCAGCCTCATTTGCCAGTCTGGCATAATGTGCAAATCCGCCCAGGGCACTGCTATCTCCAAACATTTATCCAATCCCACTTGGGCCCGGCTGAGGCGGGGCTGCCACTCATCGCCCTCTCCTGCTTCGTGAAACCCAATCGATTTCGTCAGCAAATTAATCTCTAACTGATGGTGGAAGCGATAGTTGATGGGTGCTTCATCGGGCAAACCTGACAGCGGAATCAAGCTGTTGTGCATCGTGCGATCGGGATAAAACCAGAACAAGTTTAACTCCGGCGGGCAATCAATGCCCGGCCGCACCCCAGCATTGAAGTCGGCGCGAAGGTAAAAATTCAAGTGATCTACGCCGTACCAAAGCCGCTGAATTGCCGCACTCCGGTGCATCGTACCCCTTGCTCCCCCAACTTCAATCCGGCCGGCTTTGTCCCAATCCTGTTCGTTGCCGATACCGTCGATAATCGGGTGAATAAAGCTCAGCGGTTGGTGGTCGCCTTGAACCTCGTGTGCCTCTACTTGTCGCAGCACTTCCGGGGGTACAGGCTCGCCGAGAGCTTCGTAGATTGCTGCTACGTGTTCGCGGAATAGCCGATCGAACATAGCATCTTGATTCGACGTGTGGCCTTCGCCAAACCACCAAAACCAGTCGGAACCTTCCGCCGCATAAAGCGCTTCCCAAGCTTCGGGATTGCTTTCTTCCGTAGCCTCTGGATGGTTTGCCAGCATTTGTCTGGCTGGCCCTAACAAATCCCAAGCGCGGTTTTTCGCAGGATCGCCGATCCAAGTTGTCAGGGAACCGTCTACCCAGGAACCGGTATGCAGTTGGGCGGCGGGTATTGTTTCGGTGGCGGGGAATTTGTCGAGAAATTCCGACACTGTGACTAATTGGATATCGGGATTGTCGCTGAGAGTTTGATAGAGTGATTCTAAGAACGGTTTGCCATCTTGAGGATAGAATTCCCAGCAATTTTCGCCGTCTAGGGCGATCGTCACCAACCACGGATTTTCTAAAGATGTGTGGCCGTCGGGTTGTCGGTGTTTGAGAGTTCTGCCGATCGCCTCCAAGTGTCCCACCAAATCCGACGCTGCCTTCTTCGGTTCCATCGAACCGTAGGTAAAACCAATCAAATCAGACAACCTGTGGTCTCTAAATACGATCGCCAAATCGCCATCAGGAGTTTCTAAACGATAAGGGCGATATAACAATTCTGGTTCGCAAACATTCCCCGCCCCATCGCGGTGAAAAAAGTGTTTAATTGTCCACCCCAATACCGCCTCATCCGAGACAATCCATTTAAACCCTTGTTTAGCAATGTAGGGCAAAATTTCCGGGCTAACTGCCTGTTCCGACGGCCACAAACCCCGCGGTTTACAATCAAATCTGTCTTGATACATATCCCAAGATTTTCTCAAATGTCTCGGAATATCTTCAGCCCACTGGAACCTATGTTCTGGCAGTGTCATATTAGGAATCGCTATGCGGCCGCCATTTGTGTCAGCAAGCAGCGGCAAAATCGGGTGAGTGTAGGGGGTTGTGGACACTTCCAACTGTCCCTCAGCTTGCATTTTACGGTGCTGGGGAATGATTCTGGCGAGGATTTCTTTTTGTTTTGAATAGATCTTTTTTCTGTCTGCCAAACTAAAGTTTTGCCCTTGTTTCAGCCACCCTGCAATCTCGGGATCGTCCCAAAACAGCGGGTCAATCCAAGCTAAATTGTGCCACGCCAGCAAGTCGGCAAAATCCTGCACTTTCCAGTTTGCCAAGCACCACTGAATGCCTTTTTCCTGCCGCTGAGTGTAGAGTTGAGCGTACCGGGGATGCGGCTGAATCAGGGTGTGGTAGTTGGCATCAAAGAAGTGTTCTAAAATGAACTCTTGTTCAGCGATGTTTAAAGTTTCTGCTGGCTTGAGAGTTACCGCCAAGTAAGGATCTAGTGCTTTGTCGGCGATGCAGTCTTCTATCTGCAAAATCAAGGACGGAACCAGGTTTACAGTTTGATGCAGCTTGGGATATTTTGCCAGAATTAGGACTAAATCCAAGTAATCTTTGACTCCGTGCAAGCGCACCCAAGGCAGTCGATACTCGGATGCTCCGGCGCTAGTGAACGATCTTGATTTGTAGAGGGGTTGGTGTTGGTGCCAAATGAAGGCTACGTAAAGTGGATGAGACATTGATTTTGGTAATGGGTAATGGGTAATGGGTAATTATAATTTGTAATTGGTATTTTGTAATTGGTATTTTGTAATTGGTATTTTGTAATTTTGTCAGGAATGCTTAACTTCTATCTTTAGGGTGATGAACAGCGCAGATTGTCCCTATTAAGTAGCGCTTCCAACTTCTCAATTGCAGGTTGATGCTGCACACATTACTACCATCGAGTAGCACATAAAACTACTTTTTGTATCTAGGGCTTTCATTCAATTGATATTTGACCGCTTGAGGGCGACCTTTAACTCGAAGGAAGAGGATTGGATTCAGTTGACAGTTGACAGCAGCCTCTATCTAGAAGGAAGATGATTGGAGTAATGAATCGTCTTGTTTTAATTTCTCCTTAAAATGGACAGGCTTTCAACCAATTCTTTCTGGTAATAGCGGTAAAAGCTTTAATAGCCAGTCAACTAGAATTATCTTCATTTCCGTACAGTCATGAATTAACACTCAGGCTGGTAAATTCTGGATTAAAATCACCTGTCGCTATATAAGGAATTGAAAAAAGGTAACAGTCAACCGTTAACAGTCAACTGTCAACTGTCAACTGTCAACTGTCAACTGACTAATTACATTACCTGTTCGACTTCAGAAATTTCAGGGATTGCTTCGCGCAGGCGGCGTTCAATGCCCATTCTCAGAGTCATTGTGGAACTCGGACAAGAGCCGCAAGCTCCTTGCAGTCTCAGGTGTACTACTGGGCCGTCGATTTCTACCAGTTCGACGTTGCCACCATCTGATATCAGGTAGGGGCGCATTTCATCGAGAACTGTTTCGACGTTATCTCTGGTTAGTGCTAGTGTTGTCATATTTTGCCTCAAAAATTATTCGTACAATTGACTTAGTTCGATCGTACCGTTACTTGCCGTTAAATGAAGTTGAGTCCGAGACACTAATCGCAAAACCCGCTTGCTCCAACAAAACGGATTTTGCAATTAATCCTTCCCAGAATGACTGCAACTGTAGGAGAGATTCCCCCACCTGGGTTGTCATCCATCGTTGCCAAGTCTTTAATCTTCAACGCGCAACTCGAAAAGGGTATAACCCTAGACTACTGCTGGTTCTAGCAGTTTGACGTTGGAGTAGTTAAACTCGGTTGTTGTCAGTTGACCTTTTTCTTTCGATCGCACTACTTGCTTGGTCATGACATAATAGTCGCCTACTTTGTCAAAGGTATCTTCAAATTCCAGTTCTCTGGTGATTTCGTTGGTTTCGGGGTTGCGAAAAACGGCATCGTAATGACTAGCCAAAGAACCTTCGGGTGTCTCTAAGCTTTTGTGCGTGTCAATGACGAAAGCCATGCGACCCATCACCCGGCTGACTTGACAAATTGACAGACCTCGGATTTTATAATTCGAGCCCATTGAGTCGCCTTGCACTAAAATATCCACAGCGTCGGTACTGTCCTTCTCGCCGAGGGTGAAGCTGTTTTTGCCGTGGGATTTTTCAAATGTCGATCGCTTCCGGTGAGTCACAATATCGCGCATTTGAGTGTAAACGCTCTGCTTTACTTCCTCATCGGCAATGCCACTGACTTCCACTGTCATGTCTGGTTTAATGGAAACATGACCCGTATATACTTCGTCGCCTTGCTTGAGTTCAATATCGGCGCTGTAACCGGGAAAGTTGGCATCCCAGGTGTAACGGTGTTCGTAAGCAGCGCGAAACAAATCGCGAGCGTTGGCTGGCTCTGTCATAAATCTCTCTTTCTATTTACACCCATCTAGTTTAGCGTAACCGCTCCTGTGCCCTGCATTGACGGCAGGGGCGGGTTGCCGACTCTCGCAGGTTCCCGAATGGGGTGCTGTCGCTAGGCTATTAACTTTACCGCCACAAAAAATTACTTTCAGTCTCAGTTGCTATGATGTCAAAATAAAGTCACGCAATTACTCGTGATTAAGATCGCGATCGATCGCCATACATCACTCTTAGTTATGGGTTATCTTAAAAAAAACTTCTGTCCGCTTTTTAGAGTTTTCACCTGTGGCAACTATTAGATTCCCTAATTAATAAAATGCTAGAAACAATTTACAAATACCTAGAAACGTTGCAGGAACAAGTTAAGCATTTACCACCTCCCCAACAGGCAATTTTAATAAAAACTGTGGAAACTCTGTCAACTTCTTTGCAAGAAATGGCAACCAGCCGCCAGTTTGAAAGTGCGACAAATAACGCGGCAAAGTTAGTTGAGGCGGAAAATTTAAATCGTCTTTTGGAACGCACTGTCGCCCAGCAAGCGGCGCAACTCAGAAAGCTACAGGAGCAGTTGAACGAAGAAATCAACCAGCACCGCCGGGATAATAAAGCATTAACTAAAAGCGAAGCCAAACTTCAGGCTGCGCTCCGTAATTCTCCAGATATAATTACTATTGTTGGCTCCGACGGGCGAGTCCGATATCACAGCGCAGCGCTAGAGAGAGTTTTGGGTTACAAGCCAGAAGAGAGAATTGGCAAGTTTCATGGCGAGTTGATCCATCCAGACGATTTGCTGAGTTGGAAGGCATATTTTGGCAAGTTGCTAGAATTTCCTGGAGTTGGGAAGCCGATCGAATATCGCAAACGCCACGCGGACGGTTCTTGGATCTACTTGGAGTCGATCGGCAATAGTTTGCTTCACGATTCTAGCGTACAGGGAATTCTGATTGCTTCCCGGGAAATTGAGGGACGCAAGCAAGCAGAAAGCGCACTCCTGGAGTCGCAACGGCACTACAAAATTATGTCACAAATTACTTCGGATTTTGCCTATTCTTTCAAGGCACTTCCCAACGGTAACTTTGTTTGTGAGTGGGTAACGGAAGCTTTGGCGCGCGTGAGCGGTCATCTCCCTGAAGAATTAACTGCCTCGGGCTGGTGGAGTTCAGATATCGTTCACCCTGATGATAGGGAAATGTTAATTAAACAATTAGAAGGCTCTACTTCTAGAGGTATGGGGGTCAATGAGTATCGAATTGTTAACAAAAATGGTGGTGTGCGCTGGGTGCGGGACTGCTGGCAAGCCGTGTGGGACAAAACTGAAGGGCGGGTTGTTCGTTTGTGGGGCGCTTGTCAGGAAATTACCGATCGCAAGCAAGTAGAATTGAAACTGCAACTCGTTAACAGAGTTTGGCAAGCCCAGATTGCATCGGCGCCGCTGGCGATTAACTGTACCGACAATGACGGCCGCACCCTTGTCTGGAACCGCGCCGCCGAAGAACTTTTTGGCTGGACTGCTGCTGAGGTTTTGGGCCAACCATTGCCGAATATTCCTGAAGGACAAAAGCAAGATTTTTACGCGCTGCTGAAGTCTGCGGGTAATGGCAAACCGGAAAACGGTTTGGAAGTGTCTTTGCCCAAAAAAGACGGTAGTTCGATCGACCTTTGGCTGTTTGCCGCACCCGTACAAGATGCAGGCGGCGAGACAGTCGGCAGTATCAACATATTTTCTGACCTTTCAGAACGCAAGCGCATAGAAGATGAGCGCCAAAAACTAGCATCCCTGAAAAATATGGAAGAACCTTTTTGGGCCCGCTATGTCAGCCGCCCGCCAACCAAGAAAAAAGATGGGGATAACTAATTCCCTCAAGCATATAGCGGTTCTCAGAAAGATTCGCGGATGTTGTTGGGCTTGGGCCCTCTTGGTTTAAGCGGTTATATAAGCTGTCAGTCATACCTCATCTTTTTGAGAAAGGCTATAAGTTAAAAACACTAAAAGTCCGAAGCAGCAATCTTCTGCTGGCGATATCATCTCCGGTAAAATAGCCGTTGCAGATTTGTAGTAAGGAAGTCGGTATTCTGAGTTTTATTAGTACGGACTTCCTCACTACAAAGCTATTCGATCGATCCCACATAATATCATAATAAATACACCCTGATCCTACCTTTATTATTTGCTATGCTGTGTTAGACACAACCCTAATGACCTAAAAATAATTTAGTAACCAGCTATCGAAGTTCTTGAAAAAATCTATAGCAATCAGAGCGGATTGGCACAAGATAAAAACTTTTTTGTCTGGCTAGACTCCTTGTTGAACAAGGATTTAAATTTTTCTAGAACTAGCAAATAAATTAGTATTGCTATATTGCTATATAGATGCAAGTGTCACATTTTCCAGGCAGAAGACTTGTGTGCCCGATCAATATTCGAGTTTTTGAATGCGGGAATTGCATCTTTACTTGTTTAGAGATTTTTGCTGACTCCTCAAAGCATCTAACTCTACGTGAGCCTGACAAGCTTTACTTGACTGAATGGAATCTAAGACATTACCAATTACCTTGGAAAGATGGAGAGCCGAACGGTGAGCTTCTTGGATAAAAGCTCTTTCCTCTATTGGATCGTCGGCCATATCATCTACAGTTAGTTGTAGATAGCCGATGATGTGATTTAGTGGAGTTCGCAGCTCGTGGGATGCGGTTGACAAAAACTCTTTTTTAAACTGGGATAGTTCTTTTGTTCGCTGGCTGCGCTCTTGGTAGAGGGTGGCTAGGGCGATCGCACTTCCGACTTGATCCGCAACTTCTTCTGCGAATTCGATCTGGTCTTGAGTCCAAGGTCGATCGGCATTACCATCATTCCCTGACAATCCGCCCTCGCACCGGTGCAAGCTAATTATGCCATTAGGTTTATCTTGATAAGCGGTAGCGACCACTAGCAGCGAATGCCGTTCAAAAGGATCGTCGGCTCCTAACGATTCTACTACCACCGGTTTTAGGGTCTCTAGAGCTTGAGTAATATGAGGTGCTGACGTGAGCGAGATTTTCACTCCCAGCATTGGTAGAAATGGTTCTTGGCAGTATTCAGCAGCCACTGTGACTTGCTGGCTAGAACTTTGATAGGGACAAATGATGCAACGGCTGACACCTAATGTTTGTCCGAGAGAGTTAACTGTTTGTTGCCAAATGGTATCGAGATCCAAAGTTCGACGAATCTTTCTGCCAATTTGGAGCAAAAGTTTTTGCGATTGAGCTGATACTTGCTGATTCATAGCAACCCTCTTTCTACTAGACTGGCAAAAGTCTACCACTCCACCAACACAGCAGAAATTTACTTAATTTGCCAGACGCAAACTGTTCAAATAGAGGTTTGCGTAATTACACTTAAATGTTCCCACACTTAGTCAAAAAATACTATCTATTGCAAGGATCTTTACAATATCTTTACAATTCTCACATAAAACTAAGAACGTCAAGTTTTCTTAATATAACTTTACAATAGGGCTGTGGAAGTTAAATCAGTCCTATGGGTGGGCATTCAGTTTTGGTAAGGTTAGGGATTTTTGGGGGGGTTTATTCGCAGGTGTGAGCCGCGAAGAGACAGAGCGAGATGATCTGTTGTCCTACCCCCCCCAATGCCATTGATGCGAATTCTGCGTGGGTTCGGCAGCGGTGGGGCGATCGGTCTGAGTGGAAAACACCGAAGGAGGGAGATTGGTGGCGGACAAGGTAAAATTTGATACTGCGACGGGCAATATAACTGTGTTATTATGAAAACCACCAATTATCAATGATTTTTATGCGCGAATTTGTAATCAGGGATACACCGATCCCGACATAATCAACTGAGTGATATACAAATTTGTAAGTGGTAAGTGGTAATTGGTAAGTGGTAAGACAACTGGCGAGACACCCAAGTTGAGAACAGCTATAGCTATTTTTTATTTCTTGCTTCTTGCTTATTCCCTCCTTTGGCTGCGGACAAGTTTTGCTTCTTGGTGATTTGCTCGGGCTTCTGATCTCGGACTTCTGGCCTCAACATCTATCCGTTAAATCGGTCAAATCCCTGAAACTGATTCGTTTCCCCACGTCCTTGAACGTCGCGCGACCTCTACCTAGAAGGAAGAGGATTGGAGTAATGAATAGTCTGATTTTAATTTCTCCCTCAAAGACTTGGGGCTTTCAACCAATTCTTTCTGGTAAAAACAATGTCTTGCATTTAGTTTGTATCTTTGGGGCGGGCAGGATGCCTACCCCACAAGAGTTTTAATCAAATGAGTTGATCTTTGGGGCGGGCAGGATGCCTACCCCACAAAAGTTTTCATAGATCGGATATCGCTTTTATGGATAGCGTTCCTCTCTTCGGATAACCCAGAACTGAAGCAATTACCGATGACCAATTACCAATTACCAATTACCAATAATTAATTTTTCAAGAGCGGTTCTTGATAAAGCACCACAGTAAAAGTAACAGTCGAGCCGAGTCCTTCCCCCATACTGTAAAAATTTACTGTGCCACCCATGGCTTCTACCAGTTTTTGAGAAATAGCCAATCCCAAACCAGTGCCGCCGTATTGTCTGGTACGAGCGCCGTCCACCTGAAAAAATGACTCAAATAATTTATATTGCTTGTCTAGAGAAACCCCAATGCCAGTATCCGCAACTCGGATTTTCACAATTCCGGGTAACTCCTGGTTGTTAACAGTTACTTTTTTCTTAATAACTTCGGCACTGATGCGAATTCCGCCTTCCTTGGTAAATTTAATTGCATTGCCGGTGAGGTTCAAAATTACCTGAAGCAGGCGTTGGTAGTTGGCATACAAAATAATCTCGTCCTCGATGGCTGGTGTTTGGATTTGAAATTGCAATCGCTTTTCTTGCACTTGAACCCGTGTAAAGTTCTCCACTTGCTGCAAAAGTTCGCCGAGTTTGACTGGAGCGAGGTCTAACTCCATTTTGCCAGCTTCGATTTTAGCGATATCCAAAATATCGTTAATCACATTGAACAAGTGTAATGCCGATTGATAAGCTTCTTCGATAAATTGGTGTGCTTCTTCGGGGTCATCTGCCATGCCATCCAGAACCAGTTTCAGGAAACCGAGGATGCCGTTGAGGGGGGTGCGGAGTTCGTGGGAAGTATTGGCAAGAAATTGACTTTTAAGTTGGGAAAGGGCGACGGCTTCGGCACGGGCTTGTTCTAATTCTTGGTAAAGTGTAGCGTGGGCGATCGCGCTGCCGACTTGAGCGACTAACTCGCGGGCAAATTCGAGTTCGACAGGACTCCATTTCGGGGAATTGCCGCAGCGGTGCAAACATATCAGGGCATTGGGTTGGTCTTCATAGAAGGTAGCTGCTACGAGCACGGAATGGCGATCGAAGCGATCGACAATGGGGGAGGCGTAATCGACTGCTACGGGTTTTAACGTGGCTAAAGTTTGAATCCAGCCCGGCTGTTCGGCTGCGCGCAGTTGTAATCCCAGCATCGAAGAGTAAGGTTCTTGGCGGTACTCAGCTACTACTTTAAAAGTTTTCGATTGGAGATTTTCGATTTGATCGGCAGACAGCGGGGGCGATCCATCGCTGGCAATTGAGTGTTGCAATTCTGCTGCTAGATCTGGATAGTTTTGCTGATTTTCTGAGATCGGGAAGGGGGAAATTTCGAGGTTTTCGCTGTCTTTTTTGGAGGAACAGATGATACAGCGGCTCGCGTTCAAAACTTCACCCAAACTGTTAACTGTTTGCTGCCAAATTGTCTGTAAATCGAGGGTTCTGTGCAGGTTTTGAGCGATTTGGGAGATAATTTTGCGATCGATTTCCGAGTAGGTAGTGAGCGGTCTACCGATGAGGCTGGCTGGATACAGCATTTGTTGGCTGGCGTCGGAGGAAGATGGCAAAGCTGGATATGCCATGAATTCTGGGGAATCTGCCGACAATTGTACGGGTTTGTCCGACAGCAGCCTGCCCATAACTAAGACTTTTGTAGCTTTACCATTGGAGTCGATCGCCGGAGTGACTGTCAAATCGAAGAGAAAATATTGTTCGGCGTGGCAAAATGGATAGCTAAACCTTTGGGGGACAAGGGTTTCGAGCGCCCGCCGCAGGCGTTCGAGATAAGGTGCAGGGGCGATGGGTTGCAGGGTTTCGCTGAGGGGGCGATCCTCTTCGAGGGCTTCGCTAACGACAATTTCTTCTGCTGTGAGGTTGTACTCCTCGGCTTTTTGCCAGTAAAAAGACAGATATCGACCCCTTGCGTCTTGGGTAAATACTAATTCTGCCCCTAACTCTTGAAAAAATGCTGTAGAGGCGAGGTTCGATCGCCGGAAATCTGTGTTAGAGTCCATCAGATTAGGGGATAAAAGTAATTCTGATTTTGAGTATTGAGTTTTTGATTTAAAATTTAAAACTCAAAATTGTTTTGGGTTTTGATAATTAAGATGTGAGTTATGGTAGAAGCAATAAGGAAGAGTGGAGAGTTGACAGTTGATAGTTGACAGAAGAGCCCGAAAAGCCGGTCGTTGGGTTGACAGAAGAGCCCGATCGCGCAAGACAAGGGTTAACAGAAGGAAGAAGGAATAAGCCCTTGCGGCTTCCTTCGGCTAAGCCGTATAAGTCGCTCAAGCTAAAAAGATGGAAGATGCAAGATTGAAGATGGAAGATGCAATCGAGCGCATTAGTTTTAGCAATTAATAAATTCCCCGCGATCGGGCACGGTGGCTATATTAATTGACTGCAAAGTAGTTGGCTTTTTAATGAATGATTCACAGGTCGAGACTCGAAACTCAGAACTCTTTTAGACTTCTACCACAGCATTTTTAGTTATCAATAATTTCCCCAAAAATTAATTTATAACTCAACTCAAAACTCAAAACTATTTGTTGTCAGCAGTTTTCGGTAATTTAAAAATACAACTTAAGATGTAGGAATTAGTAGTCTGCACATATTAACTATCGAGTTTAAAAATTCCGCCAAAAGTTGAGGCTGCCAAAAACTCAAGTCGGGGACTGGCGATCGCATTTTTGCCGTCACAATAGAAAAGCTCCTTCTACTTAACCAATATTGCTCCGAACCACCTGTATTTCGCCCGGAAATCTGCCGGAGTTATCTCGCCGGAGCTCGGACGATCTAAATTTCACACCCAGAAATTTTATGCCCAGCAGATTTGTGCGCGCCGTAGGAGGGCGAGACAGGAGACAACCTCAGTCGTTCCATTCGCCGCGGGGCGGGACAGGAGGGGTGCGACGCAAACTCATAGCCTGATCGTCTTCGCGACGCTCGCCTCTGAGCCACTGCTTGATTGCTGTTTCAATGACTTTGCTGGGGTCATTTGTCAAGTGCTTAATTTGGTCTAGCAGTTCAGAATCTATATGGATAGATAGTTCCACTTTTTCTGACGAACTGTGGGAGTGTATACTTGACTCGCTCATACTTAAAAAATCCTAGTTTTAATTCTTAAGTTTCAATTCCTTCTAGGAATTTACGCCTTTTTGTTTTGAAGGAAGTGTTTTGAAGGAAGTGATGCCTTATCCCTAGTAGAGATGCACAGCGGCTCAAAACCTGTATTTTTTACACCCTTGCCGCCCCGCTTCCGTCATTTGACCAAATTATCTGCTTCTTGTCAAGCGCTAGCAACTTCTCACCAATATTTTTCAGTTTGCTATCCGCCTCTGTAGAGTAACCTGACGCCAAAAATGGGTACAAGCGCCCGACAATCGTGGTGCTCGGCCCAAAATTTTAGACCCCTGCTCGATCTCCCAGATTTATCGGTTGCGGAGTAAGTTGAAAATCGTTCTCCTTTTTTGAACTCGATGCTCGCGCTCGCTCAAGTCTCACGCCGCAGTCTCCAATCTCAAATCTAAATCTGTTGTGCACCCCGAAGTCTAAAATCTCTAATCTCAAATGGACTGGGCTGTTCGTTTGATGCGGGATGCTGCCGATCGCCTTTTTCTCCACTGTTCCAGAGTTTTCTGTAAAACAACAGAGACAAAACTTTTTCTGAGGAGGGCGTCTAGGCTGGAGGAGGCGAGAGAACATAGCATAAATACAATGGCTTTGTCAACCCACAAGCGAGAAAAATTTAAATTTTATTTAAGTCTCTAAATGACTATAAATGACTGTAGATTGAATGAAGTTTTATAATACAGCAAAAGTCAATCTTTTGCCGATAGGTTTTATGACAAACGTTCCTGTATCTCGCATTCGTAATTTTTCGATTATTGCTCACATCGACCACGGAAAATCGACTTTGGCCGATCGACTGTTGCAGGCGACTGGGACTGTGAAGGCACGGGAAATGAAGGAGCAGTTTTTAGACAATATGGATCTCGAACGCGAACGTGGCATTACGATCAAGCTGCAAGCGGCTCGGATGAATTACACTGCCAAGGACGGTCAGGAGTACGTGCTAAATCTGATCGACACTCCCGGACACGTTGACTTTTCCTATGAGGTTTCGCGATCGCTCGCTGCTTGCGAAGGGGCGCTGCTGGTGGTAGACGCTTCTCAAGGCGTGGAAGCACAAACCTTGGCAAATGTCTACCTTGCCTTGGGAAATAATTTAGAAATTATTCCGGTTCTAAATAAAATTGACCTGCCGGGGGCGGAACCGGAACGGGTTAAAGGGGAAATTGAAGAAATTATCGGTCTGGACTGTAGCGGGGCGATTGAGGCTTCTGCTAAGGAAGGAATTGGTATTGATGATATTTTGGAGGCGATCGTGGAATTGGTGCCGCCGCCGCAGGATACTGTTGAGAAACCGCTGCGGGCGCTAATTTTTGATAGTTATTACGATGCTTATCGCGGGGTAATTGTGTATTTCCGGGTGATGGACGGAAGTGTCAAAAAGGGCGATCGGGTTTTGTTGATGGTTTCGGGGAAGGAATATGTCATCGATGAATTGGGCATTTTGTCACCGACGCAAGTACAAGTAGACGAACTGCACGCGGGAGAAGTGGGTTATCTGGGCGCGGCAATTAAGGCGGTAGCTGATGCTCGCGTCGGGGATACGATTACTTTGGTCAAAAAGCCTGCACCGGAGCCTTGGCCTGGTTATACGGAGGCTAAGCCGATGGTTTTTTGTGGCTTATTCCCGATCGATGCAGACCAATTTCCTGACTTGCGGGAAGCTTTGGAAAAACTGGAACTCAACGATGCGGCGCTTTCCTACGAACCGGAAACTTCTAGTGCGATGGGATTTGGTTTTCGCTGCGGTTTCTTGGGTTTGCTGCACATGGAAATTGTGCAGGAAAGATTGGAGAGAGAGTACAATTTGGATTTGATTGTTACGGCTCCTTCTGTGGTTTATCAAGTCACAACAATTAAGGGAGAAGTGTTAACAATTGACAATCCGAGTCACTTGCCAGATCCTCAATATCGGGAGAAGATTGAGGAACCTTATGTGCGGGTAGAAATGCTGTCGCCGGAAACTTATGTGGGGGCGCTGATGGAGTTGTCTCAAAGTCGGCGGGGCATTTTTATGGATATGAAGTATCTGAGTCAGGGGCGGACTACGTTGGTTTATGAGTTGCCTTTGGCGGAGGTGGTGACGGACTTTTTCGATCAGATGAAATCGCGATCGCGCGGTTATGCAAGTATGGAGTATCACATCATCGGTTATCGCGAAAATCCGTTGGTGAAATTGGACATTTTAATTAATGGCGATCCGGTTGATGCTTTGGCGATGATCGTGCACCGGGATAAGGCTTACAATGTTGGCCGCGGCTTGACGGAAAAACTGAAGGAGTTGATTCCCCGCCACCAGTTTAAGGTGCCGATTCAAGCGACTATTGGCGCTAAGGTGATTGCTTCGGAACATATTCCGGCTTTGCGGAAGGATGTGTTGGCGAAGTGCTACGGCGGCGATATTTCGCGGAAGAAGAAGTTGCTGCAAAAGCAGGCGAAGGGTAAGAAGCGGATGAAGTCTGTGGGTACTGTGGATGTGCCGCAGGAGGCTTTTATGGCTGTGCTTAAGCTCGATCGCGATTCGTAATTTGTCTGTAGGGCTTTGTTAGGAACAGGCAAGATGCCTGTTCCACAAACAGTCATTTTTCTTGTGGGGTTCTAGGAACAGGCAAGATGCCTGTTCCACAAAGAGTCAATTTTATCGTAGTTTTTTGCAATCACCTCGAACAGGCAAGATGCCTGTTCCACAAAGAGTAAATTTTCTTGTGGGATGGGCATCTTGCCCGTGCCAAAAAGGTTTATTGAAAATGATATAAGATGTTGATATAATTAACAATATAATTCTCACTTGAATTTACTATTATGACTACCAAAATATTACTGAAGTCGTCGGACAAATTAACTAACTTTTCATTGACAGCCGTCATCGAACAGGAAACAGAGGGAAAATATCAAGCGATGGTATTGGGTTTACCTGAATGTCAAGCTGAGGGAAATACTCGCGAAGAGGCGATCGCAAATCTCAGCCAACTTGTGACGAATCATTTAGAAAAAGCTGAATTCATTTCGCTAGAAATCCAAGAGCAAAAACCCGATAGCCCAGCTTTGACAATCCTGATCGAACAGGAAACAGAGGGAAAGTATCAAGCGATGGCTTTGGGTTGGGAAGAATGTAAGGCAGAGGGTAATAGCCGGGAAGAGGTTATTACCAATATTAGCTTAGTTGTGGGCGATCGGCTAGAGAAAGCCGAACTCATTTCTTTGGCAATTCAACCGCCCAAACCGGAACATCCTTGGATGAAGTTTGCTGGAATGTATAAAGACAATCCGCTATTTGATGAGGTGGTTGCTTATATGGAAGCCGATCGCAACACCCTTGATGAGGAAATGGGAACAGATTACCCACAAGTTGATGTGGAGATAGGAGTAAAATGAGTTTGTGGGTATTAGATACGGATTGTTTGACGCTTTTTCAAAACGATCATCCGCTGGTAAAGCTGCGAGTTAGTCAGGTTAATCCTGAAGAGATTGCAGTAACAGTGATTACCGTTGAGGAACAAATGCGGGGATGGTTGAATGCGATCAATCAATCTTCTCAATCGGAGCGAGTAATCTGGGGTTATAAGGGATTTCTGGATGGAGTAGAGTATTTCAACAGTGTGAATGTCTTGAAGTTCGATCGCGATGCTTACAATTGCTATACAGATTTGGTGCGTCAAAAGATTCGCATCGGCACAAAAGATTTGCGGATTGCTGCTATTGCGCTTTCTAAAAACGCTATTCTGGTGACGCGGAACCGGCGAGATTTTGAGCGAGTACCGGGTTTGAGGTTTGAAGATTGGACAATTTGAGGAATTGGGTGAGGGATTAAATGCGATCGCACTTTTGAACATTAAGGGCGATCGTACTTTTGCAAATAAACCATCAGAGATTACTCATCATCATCTGCTTTACTACCTAAAAGTCCGAAAATTGCACCGACACCCATATTCCAAGTATCCTTGCAAGTCTCAAAAATGCGAATTTGTTGCGGAGATAGCCGATCTTCCATACTAAGCGATAAGGACACGCTTCCAGAAAGTAAGGTAATACAGACAACAGTTGCGAAGACGTACTCGAAAGGAGAGGGAGGTTGAGGAGAGGTATTTTTACGAATCATTTTAGGAGATTTAGGTTTAGCAGGTGTCATATTTGGTTGAGCTTTCATAATTGCTACCTTTTGATTGGTGATGTTTTAATCATAAAGGGTAAAACCTTGAAAGCCAAGGTGTGTATGGGTTTCAAATACTATGAGTTTGATATGCGTTTAAGATGCGTTTGGTTCGCGATCGCCAGTTATAATACTTAAAAGGTTTGTAATTTGACTATGGCGGGAATCGCAGCATCTGAGGCTGGAATCGAAAAAGCAAAAATAGCTCTCATAGACAAAGGCTGGAGTCGCAAAGACTTAGCCGATCGTGTTTTAATGGGAGAAGACAAAAGTCTAAAGATAGGTATTGATATTCAAACAGTTAATAATTTTTTCAAGCAGAAGCGTGTCAGCCCGCAGTGTTTTGTTGGAATTTGTAAGGCTTTAGGATTGGATTGGCAAGACATTACAAATCCCAATACAACTACGCGGGGCCCAGAAACCGGGTTTTTTCACGACAATACTTCGTTGCAGTCGATAGATTCGGTGAAAAACCCGGTTTCTTCGATCGCAGTTGATAATTCCAACCACAACAATCCGTTTATTCCCCAACATGGCAAGATAGACAATCCGCGATTTTTCTTTGGCAGACAACGAGAAATACGGCGGGTGTTTGAGACGCTGAATGGTGGTAGTAGTGTAGCAATTATTGGCGAAAGGGCGATCGGCAAAAGTTCCCTCCTACAAGCCCTTTACCGAGAAACCCCAACTGAACTCCGTCATCCGCGCCAACCCATTTACCTTAACTTAAATAATGTTTATGATGAACATGACTTTTACGATGCTTTGTGTGGCGAAGCGGGTATCGAGACAGTCAAAGGATATCAACTAAAACGGGCTCTAGAATCGCACCGATTCCTGTTGCTTTTAGATGAAGTCGAGAAAATGACCTGGGATGGATTTACGAACCAAGTACGCGGCCAATTGCGGGGTTTGGCCGAGGGAACCGATGCACCTTTGCGTCTAGTTGTCGCCGCCTGCACCTCTCTCGATACCCTGTTTCCTGATAGTCAAGACAAAAATATGACATCTCCTTTCAAAGGGATTTGCATTGAGGAAACTCTGAAGCAATGGGATGATCAAATTAGCCGCAAATTTATTGATAGTCGCCTCAATGCTGACTGGTTAACACCTATTCCCGAACCCGTAAGGTTTACTGAGGCAGAAATTGCGGAGTTAATTGCTGAAAGTGGCGGCTATCCTCAGAAATTGATGCAATTGTGCTATCAAGCTTACGATCGTTATATCAACGATACTAAATCATCCTAAAATACTATAGAAAGCTAAGATAGATATGCGATCGCACAATCCAATATCTCGTAGGGGCAGGTTCACCAACAATAATCGCCTAAAACAGACAATCTCAAAAACCTGCCCTTCACTAGACTATATAAATTGATAGATATGCGATCGCACAATCCAATATCTCGTAGGGGCAGGTTCACCAACAATAATCGCCTAAAACAGACAATCTCAAAAACCTGCCCTCCCCAGCCGAGATTTATATTCACATTTATCTCGTAGGGGCAGGTTCACCAACAATAATTGGCTAAAACAGACAATCTCATAAACCTGCCCTCCCCAGCCAAGATTCACATTTTACCAATAAATTCGCGGTACATTTATTTGGTTGGTGGGGTGGGGGCGGGTTTAGGAAATTGTTGATTTTTGTCATGAATGGTTGGCGAACCCGCCCCTACAAGAATCGTGGTTGATTTACTGGATACGATACTTAATCACCCATATTTAAATTCATTCATACCCACCTATTTATGAGTCAAAACCATCCCCCTATTCCTCGCTTAGATTTAGCTCCTAAACTGAAACGTCCTCTTTCTTTGTGGAATCCTTTAGACTACCTGCGATTATTATATTGGGTGTTTTACTTCCCTCAAGCTTTGCGGTGGTATGAGTCTACCTTTGGTGGTGAATCTAGCTTAAAAGATGCCAAAAGCTGGCGAGAAAAGTGGGAATGGTTGCGTCAAAATGCTGTCCAGCGTCAGTTAATTCTACAAGCCTTGGTGTTAATCATTGTTATCCTTATAGGCTTGAGTAGACTTTTGGGGGAAATAGGCATTTCTATCGATTGGGACGTGGCGTCCGCCGTGGGGTTGGGTGTGATGTTCGGGGTGGTGTTAGTGGGATCAGTCCTGTTGTTAGGTGTGGCGTCAGGGGTGGCATCAGCCGTGGTGTTAGTCGTGGGGCCAGTCCTGGCATCAGTCCCGACATCAGGCGTCGCGTCAGTGGTGGTGATGGGCGTGACGTTAGGTGTGGGGTTAGTCCTGGAAGTTCTGATCAGGTCAGGTTTTGGGTTTGGCGTGATGTGGGGCGTGGGGTGGGGCGTGATGTTCGGCGTGGGGCTGGGCGTGATGTGGGGCGTGGCGTCAGCCGTGGTATGGGGCATGGGGTGGGACGTGGCGTCAGCAGTGGAGTGGGGCGTACCGTCAGCCGTGGCATTGGGCGTGGGATTCGGCGTGGCGTCAGCCGTGGCGATCGCACGTCCTGAAAATTGGCTTTTCGCTGTACCGTTCACTCTACTCCAGCGTCAACACCAAAATAGACAATTTCCTCACATTACCCCACTTCCCCTTCCCTACCTGTCTTCTCAAATAGCTAATTGGCTGAGGCTGGATTGGCAAACAGGATTGCATAACACTAACGAACTACTAAAATTTACCCTTCAGTTTATCCCAGTTGTTAAAGCTATAAATCGCGTGCTAGCAGAGACCCCAAAAGAACAACTGATCTATCGAGTCGCTCAATTATCAGAAGATCCTTATGATTGGAATTTAGTGCGTTTTGCCTCAGTTTCTCTCAGTGAAGTAATGAAGTCAAAAGTAGTAGCAGGTTTTTTCATCATCGCACCTTGGAAACAGCAAATTCAAGCTCGATTTCAAACAGAAATACGTTTAAATACTCCTGCCCGTGCCTCTGCTGCTGGTTTCTGGTATCTCCATCAACAAGAACCAGACAAAGCTACAGAAGCTTTTACTGTAGTGCGAGATTTGCTTTATGGAGAGGAGATGCTTACCTTAGCGCAAATTCTCACCGCTTTTGACCAAACAGCAGAACTAGCCGAAATTGCTTCCCTGCAACTGCCACCTTCCCCAAATCCACCTCGGCTGCGCGAGACTACTTGGCAAGCAATTGCTTCTCTACGACGGGTAATTGCCGATGTTCAAGTCGTCCAGAATAGCGTATCTCGTTCTGCCCGTTCCCTTGCCCTCAACCGAGCCTTAGGTCAGCTTGGAACTCTCTTAAATCAGTCAAATATCATACCAAAAACTGAAAGAATTTTAATCCTTAAAATAGTCATAAAATGGGTAGATATATTACTGCAAGTCACAGGTAAAATCGGAGATATTTCAATTACTCAACCGGTCACTAATCCCTATGTAATTGGCGATCCAGTCCAAGGCAATCTATTTGTCGGCCGCGAAGATATCATCAGAGAGCTAGAGGAATTGTGGGTAAAGGGAAATAACCTGCAATCTGTGGCTCTCTACGGTCATCGGCGGATGGGGAAAACTTCGATTTTGTTAAATGCTACCAACTGCTTAGGAGCAAAGGTACAGGTGGCTTATGTCAATTTGCTGCGGGTGGGAGATTGCTCTGAGGGAGTCGGCGAACTACTAATATTCATCACCGATGCCATTGCCAAAACGGTCAAGATTGCACCTCCAGCCGATCGCGATTTACTCAATCTACCCTATCTCACCTTTGGACGCTACATCGAACAAGTAGTAGCAAATATAGAAAGTGGATTGATCGTTGCTTTAGACGAGTTTGAAAAAATTGAAGAATTGATTAAGGCTGGGAAAATCAATCCAGATTTTATCGGCTTTTTGCGAGGAATACTGCAAATGAGTTCTAAAGTTGCCTTAGCTTTTGCTGGATTGCACACCTTGGATGAAATGACCGGAGATTATTTCAATCCTCTTTTTGCTAGCATTATCCCCATCCGAGTTGGTTTCCTGAGTCTAGGTGCAACTCGCCAAGTTTTAGCCAATCCCGATGATGACTTTATCCTAGATTATAAACCCGAAGCACTCGATCGCATTTATGAACTAACTCACGGCCAACCCTACCTCACGCAAGTGGTAGGATTCCTGTTAGTACGCCTCTACAACAGCCAAGTATTTGAAATGGGAAGACCCCGCGATCCCATGTTTACCCTAGAAGATGTAGCAACTGTAATTGATGGCCCGGAATTTTTCTCCAGATATCGCTACTATTTTACAGCAGTTTGGGGTCAAGCAGCGGAAGGTGCATCGGGACAACAGCAGATTTTAAGAGTATTAGCACCTCATGTAAAAGGCATGAATCTCGACAGGCTGAGTGCAGAAACAGGGATGGATCAAACAAGTTTAGAGGAATCATTAAAAACTCTGGAACGCCACGATGTTGTTAAAGAAATTAATGGTTGCTACTGTATAGCTGTAGAACTATTTCGCCGCTGGGTTCAGATGTCATTGGGAGGAAGCCACTAAAATCGGGAATGGCGATTCCCTACAGGATAGCTACGCACGCGCGTATCTTGCTGTTTTTCACACAAGGGCGATCGGACTTTGTGAAAACCCAAGCCTCAACGAATTCAAGGAATTGGCAAGTGAATAATTTGGTCTTGATATTCCCCATCAAAAGAACCTCCCGCAATCACAATCAACTCGTCCAGTGTCTCCCCAATACCCATATCGGGGTTGAAGATAAAAATACCGGGTATGTGGCGATTTTGGGCAATGTGATCCGCTAAGTGTACCGGCATTGACTTGCGGTTATTAGTCAGCAGCACAAAGTTATGTACTTCACACCAAATTAGGATTTCTGGATCTAACGTACCTTTGGGAGGAGTATCCGGTTCTCCCACAGCCCGAATTATCAAATCTGATTCCCGCCGGCGCAGTTGGTTAATATAAACTGGATTAACATTTTCATCCATGAGATATTTGAGCATTTTTCGCCTTTTTGCCTTCTCTTTCTGCCTTTAACTGCATCAGTTTCCGCACCGCAGGCGACGGGTTTCGCTGCTGTTCCTCTCGCATTCTGCGTCCCCATTCCAACCAGTCAGCGATGTAATTGCTCACAGATTCTTTGTTGTGAAGATAATACAGAATGGTCGCATAAACTTGTTCTAGACTCAGCGAAGTGTAAATATTGGCAATTTCCTCTGGGGTGCGAGCACGATAAATGTACTCGTACAGGATAGTTTCAATTCCAATCCGCGAATCTTTCAGGCGAATGTCATCAGGTGCTAGAAAGTTGAAGTATTCTTCTAGTTGCACAGTTTAATCCTTCCTTTTTAGCCGATCGTACTGCTAACTATAATTTTACTATAATTCCACTTTTAATTCTAGCGAGGTATGGCTGCGATCGCCCTTTCTGTCTTAGCCTAAACCAAATCAGATATGCGATCGCTCTTTTGGCACAATACTGACCCAACTGGTACAGGCCGCAAAAACTCAGCAACTCTATTTCTAGCATTTCCTAGAGGCAATCCCTCGCGATCGCCCCCGATGTTTCATCTCCAGCCCATGACTATAGTCGGAAAACCCTTTATTCTTGTCGGTGGCTGAATTTATTCCCCGCAAGCGCCCTGGCAATATTCTCAAGGCATTTGCCCAACTAGCTCGACCTCAAGTACACTTAGCTTTGGTCGGAGATGGCATAATTTTGGAGGAAATGCGAGAACTAGCATCAGAATTAGGAATTCAAAAGCAAGTACATTTTTTGGGCTTGCGACGAGATATCCCCATTTTGATTCGTGCCTCAGTAGCTACTCTGATTGCTTCCTCTCAAGAAGGGCTTCCTAATTGCGTCATGGAATCTTTCTGCATCGAAGTCCCCGTCATCGGTATAGAAATTCGAGGCACTCGTGATTTATTAGAAAATGGCAATGGTTTGCTGGTAAAGTTGGGAGATATCAACGGAATAGCACAGCAATGGCATAGATTTTAGACCATCCAGAGGAAGCTCAACATATGAGCAAGCGCGGACGAGAAAATATGGTTAATTATGACCTGCCACATATCCTCAAAGCAATACGAGGCTTTATATGCTGAAGTCAACAATCAACAATCAACAATCAACCCATGAGTAATATTGTTACAGGCGCGGCAGGTTTTATCGGCTCTAACTTAGTCGAAACTCTTTTAAACCAAGGTGAACAAGTAATCGGAGTTGATGAAGTCAACGATTACTACAATCCCGAATTAAAGAGAAAAAATCTCGCTCATTTTGAAAAACATCCAAATTTTAAACTAATTGAGGGTAATATCCTATCTTTGGATTGGAAACCGCTATTAGCAAATGCAGAAGTCATTTACCACCAAGCAGCCCAAGCAGGAGTCCGTGCTAGTTGGGGATACGGTTTCCGCAGCTATACGGAACGCAATATCAATGCAACTCAGGTACTCCTAGAAGCCGCCAAAGATGCACCGCAACTGAAAAAGTTTGTATTGGCTTCGTCTTCGTCGGTGTACGGCAATGCTGAAACTTTTCCTACTTCCGAAACTGCCTGCCCTCAACCAGTTTCTCCCTACGGGATTACCAAATTAGCTGCTGAACGTTTGGCTTCGCTTTATCATCACAATTTTGGCGTTCCCGCAACCATCCTACGCTATTTCACCGTTTACGGGCCTCGCCAGCGTCCCGATATGGCATTTCACATATTTTTTAAGTCAATTTTGCGCGGCGAAGCGATTTCAATTTACGGAGACGGACAGCAAACCCGAGATTTTACTTTTATCAGCGATTGCGTTGCCGCTAATTTAGCTGCCGCTAAAGTGCCGGAATCTGTCGGGGAAATATTTAATATTGGAGGGGGAAGTCGAGTTGCTTTGGCGGAAGTTATTCAGACGATGGAAAGCATTGTCGATCGCCCGATTCGCATCAATTACCTAGAATCGAGCAAAGGAGATGCACGAGATACTAGCGCTGACGCATCGAAAGCTCAGAAAATCTTGGGATATCAGCCACAGGTGTCTTTGAGAGAAGGATTGAGGCAAGAATGGGAATGGGTACAGTCTTTGTACGGTTAGAGTGTGCTTAACTTACTCATATAGAAATCCTAAATAATTAAGATAAATTTGTAGGGTAGTACCTTTCTTTGCCTACCCTATCTATCGGGCAACCGAACGTGGTTCGAGCCCTACAACAATTGTGCAAATGATTTAGGATTGCTATATCAAATCCAATGAGGGATGAAGCTACTGGATATGATCGCACCGAGAAACCCGGTTTCTCGGTGTGATGTTTTTTTGGTGGAGTTATACCAACTTTCATAATTGTTGCAAAATTATTAGGTTTGTAGTCAGGACTTTAGTCATTATTAAGTTTATAGTAAGGACTTTATCTTTCGTTTGCTAACTAATGTTTGTTAACTAAAAATGGCACCAAAAATTAAGATTTATAATTATATAGTCACTGTGGAGATAATGTCAACAGTATTTTTTCGGAATTATAGAAGTGTAAGTAAAATTAACTAGGTTAGCTCCAGTCTAGCTCGCAATCTGTTGCATATATTCTGACAATGCTAAGTTAATTAAAGATTTGATCCAGGTTGCGGATAAGTCTTTACATTGTTGATCGATATTTTGTTATTGTATTAACAAGTTTGATTCGATCGACTGAATTGTTGTACCACAGTCTTACCCTCTAAACAGAACGGCAGTTTCCCCCATGAGAATTTTAGTCACAGGCGGTGCGGGTTTTATCGGTTCCCATCTGATCGATCGCTTAATGGCCCAAGGACACGAGGTAGTCTGCCTGGATAACTTTTACACCGGGACTAAGCGCAATATCCTCAAATGGATGGACAACCCCTATTTTGAGCTGATCCGCCACGACATCACGGAACCGATTCGGTTAGAGGTAGATCAGATTTACCATCTGGCCTGTCCAGCTTCCCCAATACACTATCAGTACAATCCTGTCAAGACAATTAAAACAAACGTCATCGGCACGATGAATATGTTGGGATTGGCGAAACGGGTGAAGGCCAGATTTTTTCTGGCTTCCACATCAGAAGTTTACGGCGATCCAGATGTCCATCCCCAAACAGAAGACTATCGCGGTAACGTTAATTGTATAGGTATTCGCAGTTGTTACGACGAGAATACTGAAATTTTGACAGAAAACGGTTGGGTTCCTTTTCCTAACTTACAGCCGGGAGTTCGCGTAGCAACTCTCAATCCAGACAATCAGATTGAATATCACGTTCCTGACGAGCATATCGTGCAGCCTTATGTGGGTAACTTGCTCCGATTTGCCAATTCTAAATTTGATTTTTGTGTGACTCCCAATCACTGGATGTATGTCAAAAACCGCACTGGTAAATTGAACTTTCTCCAAGCCGATACAGATGTATATTGGCACCATCAAAGAGCCATCACGGGAGCAGAATTTTTAGCGGCAGAACAAGAATGGTTTGAATTAGGAGAACCGCCGCGCAATGCTAAAGTAAATGTCGAACGGGTGCGGATGGATGATTGGCTGGAATTTCTGGGTTATTACATTTCCGAAGGTTGCGTTCACGTCCGCAGGCGAGCGCGAGTCGTTAACGGTTGCGATTATGATATTGCTGATTACAACATATTAATCGCTCAAGTAAATCCAGAAGGACGGACAGCAATAGCAGAGTGTCTCCAGCGGACTCCTTTCAAGTTTTTTGACTCCGACGACCATCAATTTCGGATTTGCAGCAAACAATTAGCAGAAATTTTGCTGCCTCTGGGCAAGTCTGGTGACAAATACATACCGCGAGAATACCTAAATCTGTCTCAGCGACAGTCATTAATTTTGTTCAAAGCTTTGATATTGGGAGATGGCTCTCAAAAAGGAAATGCCTACGCTTATTACACTAAATCAAAGCAATTGGCTGATGACGTACAAGAGTTAGCAATGCGCTGCGGCTATGCAGCAACGGTAGTCAATCATGCAATCGGTCGCGATCTTTATCGCGTTAATATTCGCCCTCCAAAAGATGCAAATCTCGTAACTCCCGAACCAGTTCGTTATGCGGGAAATGTTTATTGTGTCAATGTTAAAAATCACGTAATCTGCGTCCGCCGCAACGGCAAGGCAGCGTTTTGTGGCAACTGTTACGACGAGGGGAAGCGAGTAGCTGAAACCCTATCTTTTGACTACCACCGCCAAAATGGGGTAGACATTCGAGTTGTCCGAATTTTCAATACCTACGGCCCCCGGATGTTGGAAAATGACGGCAGAGTAGTCAGCAATTTTATTGTGCAAGCTTTGCGGAATGAGCCGCTGACTGTTTACGGTGACGGTTCCCAAACCCGGAGTTTTTGCTACGTTTCCGATTTGGTGGAAGGATTTATTCGGTTGATGAATAGCGACAAAATCGGGCCGATGAATTTGGGGAATCCCGGCGAATACACTATCTTGGAGTTAGCACAGAAAATTCAAAATATGATTAATCCAGGGGCGGAAATCATCTTCAAACCGCTGCCACAAGACGATCCAAAACAGCGACAACCGGATATTACTCTTGCTAAAAATTGGTTGGGCTGGGAACCAACTGTGCCGCTGGATAAAGGTTTAGAGTTAACTGTGAAAGATTTTCGCGATCGCATCGAGGGAAACCAAAAGTAGAGAGAGGGAGAGATAGAGGGGGAGAGGAGGAGAGGGGGAGTATTTTTACTTCTTAATTCTTCATTCTTCCCTATTCCCTATTCCCTATTCCCTTTTGCTTCCTCAATCTGCCTGCCATCTGACTAATAAGAACTGTCAACTGTCAACTGTCAACTGTCAACTGTCAACTGTTTACTAACTTTGAGGACATTTCTATGCGTGTTTGCGTCATCGGTACAGGATACGTTGGCTTAGTCACCGGCACTTGCTTGGCCCACATCGGACATCATGTCATTTGTGTAGACAACAACGAAGAAAAAGTTAAATTAATGAAATCGGGACAGTCACCTATTTTTGAACCCGGACTGTCTGAATTGATGTCCTCTGCTTCTCAATCGGGAAATTTAGAATTTACTTCAGATTTAGCAGCAGGAGTGGCTCACGGGGAGATTTTATTCATTGCGGTGGGGACGCCTCCTTTGCCCACTGGGGAAAGCGATACTCGCTACGTGGAAGCGGTGGCGCGCGGCATTGGCGCTCACCTCGACGGCGATTACAAAGTGATCGTAAACAAATCAACTGTACCCATCGGTTCGGGAGATTGGGTGCGGAGGATTGTATTAGATGGTTTGGCTGAACGTCAAAAAGCTCAAAGCGGTGAGGGCGCTACGGGTGAGGAAGTAGCAGCAAAAATTGGTGCTGATTTTGATGTGGTTAGCAATCCAGAGTTTTTGCGCGAGGGTTGTGCTGTTTTCGATACGTTTAATCCCGATCGCATTGTTCTGGGCAGCAACTCTCAGCGGGCGATGGATCTGATGCTACAATTATACACACCAATTGTCGATCGCAAGTTTGCAGAAAATCCGTCTTTGCCTGTGGTACCTGTGGTGATGACTGACATCAGTTCCGCAGAAATGATTAAGTACGCAGCTAATGCTTTTTTGGCTACCAAGATTAGCTTTATTAATGAAGTTGCTAATATTTGCGATCGAGTCGGTGCAGATGTTACCCAAGTAGCGAAAGGTATCGGTTTAGATTCGCGAATTGGTAGTAAGTTTTTGCAGGCTGGCATTGGTTGGGGCGGTTCTTGTTTCCCCAAAGATGTCTCGGCTTTAGTTCACACTGCTGACGATTACGGATATGAAGCGCATTTGCTGAAAGCGGCGGTGGAAGTGAACGAACGCCAGCGCTCGATTGCGATTGAAAAGTTGCAGCAAGTTTTGAAGATTCTTAAAGGCAAAACAATCGGACTTTTGGGTTTGACTTTCAAGCCGGATACTGATGATTTGCGGGATGCTCCTTCCCTGAATTTAATCGAGAATTTAAACAGATTGGGAGCGAAAGTTAAAGCTTACGATCCGATTGTTTCTCAAACTGGGATGCGTCACGGTTTGTCGGGAGTTTTGGTGGAAACCGATGCGGAAAGATTGGCTGACGGTTGCGATGCTTTGGTGTTGGTGACTGACTGGGAACAGTTTCGTAATTTAGATTACGATAAAATGGGCAAATTGATGGCTCATGCGGTGATGATTGACGGCCGCAATTTCTTAGATAAGAAGGTTTTAGAAGCGGCTGGTTTCCAATATGTCGGGATTGGAAGATAAGAAAGAGTTTGGAGGATAACCTCTATCCTGTAAGGTGCGCAATGCGCACCTAGAGCGTCCGTACAGTAGAATATTTTGACAAAAAGAACAAAATATGTATTATGTAGGGGCTCTCGCATGAGGGCGACAGTAGATCGCGATCGCCAACCATTTTTTTGTCCTCATGCGAGAGCCCTGCCAAGGTCTACATCAACATACATACGTATCGGCTCAATAAGTAGGGGTAGCAGTTAATCTAGTTGCCAAGACAAGCCCAAGGGATAAAGAGAAGATTTTTCGCGAATAATAGTGGACAGAGAGGGAATAATTCCAAGTTGAGAAATTCGGTCACGCACATAACCCTTAAAAACTGATTCCCAACTGACTCCTTAGTAGCAACAAGAGACATAAAAGTATCCCATGCCCTCGTACCCTCAATCGTCTGAGTTGCATAGCTAATATTACGTCGCTGCACAGCAAGTTCGGGCAGCTAACTCAGCGGGATTATTGTGTAAAGGTAATTCAGGGTGCTCTAAAACCCTCAGCAACTCCGATACTTTTGTCGCAGTTAATTGTTTGCGTTCATCCAACAATTCATAGCCGCTTGGAGTTTCAAAAAGCCGCCGAAATTTCGACCTTAAAAGCAGTGCAGCTTCAGGACTGGGAACATCTTTATAAGCTAATAATTCCCGATAATAATCCCAAAAATCTTCGATAAATTTCCCTAAAATTACTTGATGGCAATGGAATACCGGGCTTAACTTCTTGTAATGCCTTCCCTCATGCACCCAACATAATGCTCTATCAGCAGTGATTAACTTGAATTGCGGAGCATCATCACAACAAAGAGTTTGTACGACTGGACAATCAGTTTGCTGATGATAGAAAACAATAGCTGCTGCTTCCCTAATCCTGGTAACTTGTTGAGCACCCAGTTTGGGTACATACTTATTAAGTAGGTGATTAAACTCTGACTCACCCAACACCGTTTCTTGGGGTAATAGCTTGAGAGCATTCTGCCATTTAGCCGGGATTTTGAAGTCCTCAATTAGTGAGAATGTCAGTGGATTGAGCATGAATTTTAGTTCTCGTCCTGGCTGTAATCCTCTCAGGACAGTCAGTCTGTCTTTATTCGCTGTTGTGAAGTATACTGTATATAAAGGGTTGCAGATGATATTGGTGGTATGGTTTACTCCAGCTACACGCGCGCCTGTTTGGTCGAAGTGTTGCCAGGGGCTACTCGCTAGTCCTGAATCATAAACTTCTTTTTTCTCGGTTTCAAAACCGGAGTGGTTTTTGATTAGCAGGTTGGATAAATAACCTGCTGAGATGGAAATACCTAGATCGGCTAAAAACTCCAGTAGTTTACCGCATCCTCATATTACCCCCTAGCGTACAAACTGATGATTAAGGCTTTGATTCCTGGTCCAAATTCTCCTTCGTAGCCCATTGGTAATTCTGCTACATAAGTTTTTCGGAGTGAGGGTGAGTAATATTTCTGTTTACGGAACAATATGTTGTCGGTTGCCAAGCTGATATCTTGGATGATTACTTG